>NZ_QETJ01000032.1:0-39323 GCF_003105095.1 Pseudomonas sp. NDM
ATCGCAGCCTTCGGCAGCTCCTACAGAGGAATGCATTCTCAAGTAGGAGCTGCCGAAGGCTGCGATCTTTTTTGATCAGACGACGCGGTCTCAGCGACGACCCGCGATCACCCCATCCCGTCGACTGCCCGACACCTTGCGGCAGTGCACCAGCGCATCACGAATCATGAAGTTGACCAGGGTCGGCGATACGCCGAGTTCCTTGGCGATGTCTTTCTGCGGCACGCCGTGCAAGCGATACATCTCGAAGGCGTAGCGGGTGCGGCTGGGCAGTTCGGTCAGCGCATCGGCGATGTGTTCCAGGGTCGAGAAGTTGATGTGCGACGTTTCCGGCGAAGCGCCCTGAATCACCACGTTCAAGCCTTCCTCTTCCGGGCCTGAGTATTTCTGTTCGAGCGCCTGCTTGCGGTAGTGATCGATGGCGAGGTTGCGCACGATCTGGAACAGGTAGCTCAGCTGAGCCTTGATCGACGACGTGATCGGCGGCGCCGATTGCAGTCGGAAAAACGCATCCTGAACCACGTCTTCGGCACGAGACCTGCAGCCGGTAATGCGGGCTGCAATCTTGACCAGAATCAGTCGATTGTCGACGAATGCCTGAAGTAGCGGTGAATCGCACCTGCTTGTGGATACTTGTTCCGTCATGGAAATCACCTTGCTGCCAATAGGTTAGTGGGAGGGCCTGGGGGACGGCGCCGTCCTACACATCGAGCGACAAATTATGTTGAATGATAATGATTGTCAAATGAGAAAGAGAAGTAGTGCTGTAAGTCGATGTGTTTTGCGAACTGCGACACGCTGCCGCAGCCTGGCCCCGTTGAACGTCGAGCCTGCCGACTAATTATTTCAAGACGTCATCCGTTCTCATTGGTGAATGGTTCCGGGTGTTGATCCCCGGCCACAGCGCATTCCGATGCCTTGCGCGGTCGGCACAGACCGCGCCCTGCACGCCTCTCGACAGGCGTGACGCAGCCACCCGATTCCACTTGCAAGCCGAATTCAGGCAGGAAACCTCATGACCGACGCGTTCGAACTCCCCAGCACCCTGGTCCATGCCCTCAAGCGTCGTGCGGCCCTGACGCCGGACCGACTGGCCTTGCGTTTTCTCGCCGAAAACCCGGAGCAGGCTGTGGTGCTCAGCTATCGCGAACTGGATCAACGCGCGCGCGCTATCGCCGCTGCATTGCAGGCCGAGGCCGGTTTCGGTGAGCGCGCGGTGCTGCTGTTCCCCAGTGGCGCGGATTACGTCGCGGCGTTTTTCGGCTGCCTGTATGCCGGTGTGATCGCGGTGCCGGCCTATCCGCCGGAATCCGCCCGGCGTCACCATCAGGAGCGCTTGCTGGCGATCATCGCCGACGCCGAGCCCAGGCTGTTGCTGACCAGCGCCGACCTGCGCGATGCCTTGCAGCAAATCGAGGGCGCGCCGCCGCTGTTGTGCGTCGACACCCTCGACAGCGCACTGGCCGAGCGCTGGATTGAGCCGAGCCTGCCGCCCGAGCACATCGCCTTCCTGCAATACACCTCCGGCTCCACTGCGCTGCCCAAGGGCGTGCAAGTCAGCCACGGCAATCTGGTCGCCAACGAACTGCTGATCCGTCACGGTTTCGGCATCGACGTCAACCCGGACGACGTCATCGTCAGCTGGTTGCCGCTGTATCACGACATGGGATTGATCGGCGGCCTGCTGCAGCCGATCTTCAGCGGCGTGCCGTGCATTCTGATGTCGCCGGCATACTTCCTCGGCCGACCATTGCGCTGGCTGGAAGCGATCGCCGAATACGGCGGTACCATCAGCGGCGGGCCGGATTTCGCCTACCGCCTGTGCAGCGAGCGGGTCAGCGAATCGGCGCTGGAGCGCCTCGATCTGAGCCATTGGCGCGTGGCCTATTCTGGCTCCGAGCCGATCCGCCTCGATACCCTTGAACGCTTTGCCGAGAAATTCGCCGCCTGCGGTTTCAGTGAGCAGAGTTTCATGGCTTCGTACGGTTTGGCCGAGGCGACCCTGTTTGTCGCCGGCACGCCGCGCGGCAACGGCATCCCGGCGCTGCGCGTGAACGATCAGGCGCTGGCGCAAAACCGCGCCGAGCCGGGCGACGGCGGCGCGATCATGAGCTGTGGCATCAGCCAGCCGGAACACGCGGTGCTGATCGTCGAACCGAATACGCTCAAGGAACTGGCGGACAACGCGGTCGGTGAAGTCTGGGCCGCCGGCCCGAGCATTGCCCACGGCTATTGGCGCAATCCCGAAGCCAGCGCCAAGACCTTCGTTCAGCACGCCGGCCGCACCTGGCTGCGCACCGGTGATCTGGGCTTTGTCCGTGACGGCGAATTGTTCGTCACCGGGCGTCTGAAAGACATGCTCATCGTCCGCGGGCACAACCTCTATCCGCAGGACATCGAGCAGACCGTCGAACGCGAAGTCGAAGTTGTGCGCAAGGGCCGCGTCGCAGCCTTCGCAGTCACTGACGACGGTGAAGAGGGCATTGGCATCGCCGCAGAAATCAGCCGCAGCGTGCAGAAAATCCTCCCGCCGCAAGCGCTGATCAAAGCCATTCGCCAAGCCGTCGCCGAGGCGTATCAGCAAGCCCCAAGCGTGGTGGTGCTGCTCAATCCGGGCGCTTTGCCGAAAACCTCCAGCGGCAAACTGCAGCGCTCGGCATGCCGCAATCGTCTGGCCGAGGGCAGCCTCGACAGCTATGCGCTGTTCCCGTCGACCGCTGCCGAAACCCAGACTGCGACCCGCAGCACGTCGGATCTCGAAACGTTGATCGGGCAAGTCTGGGCCGAGCAACTCAACGTCAAGCAGGTCAACGCCGACGATCACTTTTTCCTGCTCGGCGGCAACTCGATCGCCGCGACGCAAGTCGTCGCGCGGGTTCGCGAAAAACTCGGTGTAGAGCTGAGTCTGCGCCTGCTCTTTGAAGCGCCGACTCTGTCCGCCTTCGCCGCCGCTGTGGCGCAGCAACAACAGGACGGTGGCAGCGCGCAGGGTGCTATCACCGCGCTGTCGCGCAGCGAGGCGATGCCGCAGTCGCTGGCACAAAATCGTCTGTGGATCACCTGGCAGCTCGACCCGCACAGCAGCGCCTACAACATTCCCGGTGGCCTGCGCCTGCGTGGGGAGCTGGACGAAGACGCCGTACGCAGCAGCTTCCAGCAACTGATCGAACGCCACGAATCCCTGCGCACGCGTTTCTTCGAACGCGACGGTGTGGCATTGCAGCAAGTGCTCGCCGCCGCCGAATTCAATCTGCAATTGATCGACATCAGCGACCTGCCAGCGGCCGAGCGTGAAGCCCGGGCCGAGCAGATTCGCGAAGACCAGGCGCGCACTCGGTTCGACCTGGAAAAAGGCCCGGTGCTGTGGGTGACCCTGGTGCGTCTCGACGATGAAGAACATCAACTGCTGGTGACGATGCACCACATCATCGCCGACGGCTGGTCGCTGAATATTCTCCTCGACGAGTTCTCGCGCCTCTACGCCGCCGCTGCGCAGGGTACAACGGCAAACCTGGCAGTGCTGCCCACGCAATACGCCGACTACGGCCACTGGCAGCGGCAATGGCTGGCGCAAGGCGAGGGCGAGCGGCAACTGGCGTACTGGAAAGCGCAGTTGGGCGATGAGCATCCGACACTGGAACTGGCTACCGATCATCCCCGCTCGGCCAGACTAAACCACAGCGCTGCGCGCCACAGCGTGCGCCTGAGTGCCCAGCTCAGCGAGGCCATCCGCCAGACCGCGCAGGCGCACCAAGCCACGCCGTTCATGCTTCTGCTCGCCGCGTTGCAGAGCCTGCTGCACCGCTACAGCGGTCAGCGCGACATTCGCATCGGCGTACCCAATGCCAACCGCCCGCGCCTGGAAACCCAGGGCCTGATCGGCTTCTTCATCAACACCCAGGTACTGCGTGCGCACGTCGATTCGCGCCTGCCGTTTGCCGAGTTGCTGAGCCAGACGCGCCAGGCCGCACTCGGTGCCCAGGACAATCAGGATCTGCCCTTCGAGCAACTGCTTGAAGCCTTCCCGCAGGCCCGCGAACAGGGTCTGTTCCAGGTCATGTTCAACCATCAGCAGCGCGACCTCGGTGCACTCAAGCGCTTGCCCGGTCTGCTCGCCGAAGAGCTGTCGTGGCACAGCCGCGAGGCCAAGTTCGATCTGCAATTGCACAGTGAAGAAGACCGCAACGGACGTCTGAGCTTGTCGTTCGACTACGCCAGCGAACTGTTCGACGCCGCGACCATCGAGCGACTGGCCGAGCATTTCCACAATCTGCTCAGCGAAGTCTGCGAACGGCCTCAGCAGGCCATCGGCGATCTGCGCCTGTTGACCGCCAGCGAGCAACACCAGCAGAAGGACTGGAGCGTCGCACCGTGCACCGCGGCGCAACAGTGGCTGCCGGAGCTGCTCGACCAGCAACTGCATAAAACCCCGCACCGCACCGCGCTGGCGTGGGAGACCGGTAGCCTGGATTTTGCCGAGCTGCACGCGCAAGCCAACCGGCTCGCCCATTACCTGCGCGACAAAGGCGTCGGCCCGGACGTGTGCGTGGCCATCGCCGCCGAGCGTTCGCCGCAACTGCTGATCGGTCTGCTGGCGATCATCAAGGCTGGCGGCGCCTATGTGCCGCTTGATCCGGAATATCCGGCCGAGCGCCTCGCGTACATGCTCAGCGACAGTGGCGTCGAACTGCTCCTGACCCAGACCGAACTGCTTGAGCGCCTGCCAGCCAGCGACGGTGTCAGTGTGATCGCCATGGACGCGTTGCACCTGGAAAAATGGCCGAGCCATGCACCGGGCCTGCATTTGCACGGCGACAATCTCGCCTACGTGATTTACACCTCGGGTTCCACCGGGCAACCGAAAGGCGTCGGCAATACCCACGCAGCGCTGGCCGAGCGCCTGCAATGGATGCAGAACACCTATGCCCTCGATGAAACCGACGTGCTGATGCAAAAAGCGCCGATCAGTTTCGACGTCTCGGTGTGGGAATGCTTCTGGCCGCTGATCACTGGCGCGCGTCTGCTGCTTGCCGGCCCCGGCGAACACCGCGATCCGCATCGCATCGCGCAACTGGTTCAAGAACATGGCGTGACCACGCTGCACTTTGTGCCGCCGCTGCTCTCGCTGTTCATAGATGAACCGCTGAGCGCCGAATGCACCAGCCTGCGTCGGGTATTCTCCGGCGGTGAAGCACTGCCGGCCGAACTGCGCGATCGTGTCCTCGCGCAACTACCGGCGGTGCAACTGCACAACCGTTACGGCCCGACTGAAACTGCGATCAACGTCACGCACTGGCATTGCACCAGCGCCGATGGCGAGCGCTCGCCGATTGGCCGGCCGCTGGGCAACGTGATCTGCCGCATCCTCGATGCCGATCTCAACCCGGTTCCAGCGGGCGTGCCGGGTGAGCTGTGCATCAGCGGCAGCGGTCTGGCCCGTGGCTATCTCGGCCGTCCGGCGTTGACCGCTGAACGTTTTGTCGTCGATCCATCGGGCGAGCAGGGCGCCCGCTTGTACCGTACTGGCGACCGTGCGCGCTGGACGTCCGACGGTGTGATCGAATACCTCGGCCGTCTCGATCAGCAGGTCAAGCTGCGCGGCTTTCGGGTTGAGCCGGAAGAAATCCAGGCGCGGCTGCTCGCTCAGGAGGGCGTCGCCCAAGCCGTGGTGCTGGTGCGCGAAACCGCTGCCGGTGGGCAACTGATCGGCTACTTCACGACAACCGATTTGCCTGAAGATGCCGATGAGCAAATCGCTCGCCTGAAAGTCGCCTTGGCCGCCGAGCTGCCGGAGTACATGGTCCCGGCGCAACTGCTGCGCCTCGACGCGATGCCGCTGAGCCCCAGCGGCAAACTCGACCGCCGCGCCTTGCCTGAACCGCAATGGCAGGTGCGTGAACACGTCGAACCGGTCAGCGAACTGGAGCAACAAATCGCCGCCATCTGGCGTGAAGTGCTCAGCCTCAATCAGATTGGCCTGAGCGACGATTTCTTTGCCCTCGGCGGTCACTCGCTGCTGGCCACTCAGATCATCTCCCGCACACGTCAGGCCTGTGACGTCGAACTGCCGCTGCGCACGCTGTTCGAGCACAGCGAACTGGGCGATTACGCCGAACAGATCCGCCAGATCCAGGCCAGCGGCCGCACCAACCAACAGTTGCCGATCGGCAAAGTCGATCGCAGCCAAGCGGTGCCGTTGTCCTATTCGCAGCAGCGCATGTGGTTCCTCTGGCAGATGGAACCGGACAGCCCGGCGTACAACGTCGGTGGCATGGCGCGCCTGCGTGGCGTGCTGCATGTCGAGCATTTCGAGGCCGCGTTGCAGGCGCTGATCCTGCGTCACGAAACCCTGCGCACAACGTTCCCAAGTGTTGACGGTGTCGCCCGCCAGCAAGTGCATGCCGAGACCGGCGTGCGCATGGGCTGGAAGGATTTCTCCAGCCTGCCGGCGGCTGTGCGTGAACAACAAGTCCAGCAACTGGCCGATGCAGAAGCGCACCAGCCGTTCGACCTGGAAACCGGCCCGCTGCTGCGCGCCTGTCTGGTCAAGACTGCCGAGCACGAGCATTACTTCGTTCTGACCCTGCACCACATCGTCACCGAAGGCTGGGCGATGGACATCTTTGCCCGTGAACTCAGCGCGTTGTACGAAGCGTTCGTCGATGAGCGCGAATCACCGCTCGAGCCGCTGCCGGTGCAATACCTCGACTACAGCGTCTGGCAGCGCCAGTGGCTGGAATCCGGCGAGCGTCAGCGCCAACTCGACTATTGGACTGCACAACTGGGCCGCGAACATCCGCTGCTGGAATTGCCCGGCGACCGTCCGCGTCCACCGGTGCAAAGCCACCAGGGCGAGCTGTACCGTTTCGATCTGAGCGACGATCTCGCCGCGCGGGTGCGGGCGTTCAACGCGCAAAACGGTCTGACCCTGTTCATGACCATGACTGCCGCACTCGCCACGTTGCTCTACCGCTACAGCGGCCAGACCGACCTGCGCATCGGCGCGCCGGTGGCCAACCGCATCCGCCCGGAAAGCGAAGGGCTGATCGGTGCGTTCCTCAACACCCAGGTGCTGCGTTGCCAGCTCGACGGGCAGATGTCGGTCGGCGAATTGTTCGAGCAAGTGCGCCACACGGTGATCGAAGGCCAGTCCCATCAGGATCTGCCGTTCGATCATCTGGTCGAAGCCTTGCAGCCGCCGCGCAGCGCCGCTTACAACCCGCTGTTCCAGATGATGTGCAACGTCCAGCGCTGGGAATTCCAGCAGAGTCGCACGCTGGCCGGCATGACCGTCGAGTATCTGGCCAACGATGCGCGGGCGACCAAGTTCGACCTCAATCTGGAAGTCACCGACCTCGACCATCGCCTCGGTTGCTGCCTGACCTACAGCACCGATCTGTTCGACGAACCGGCCATCGCGCGCATGGCCAGGCATTGGCGCAACCTGCTTGAAGCGTTGATCGCCAATCCGCAGCAACGGCTCAGCGAATTGCCGTTGCTCGATCAGCCTGAGCAACAGCAACTGCTCGAGAGCCTCGGCATCGAGCCGGGCGAGCATCGTCTCGACCAGTGCATCCATCATCTGTTTGCCGAACAGGCACTGGCGCGCAAAGACGCGCCAGCGCTGACCTTCGCCGGGCAGACCCTGAGCTACACCGAGCTCGATGCCCGCGCCAATCGCTTGGCCTGGGCGCTGCGCGAACGCGGGGTCGGCCCGCAAGTGCGGGTGGGTCTGGCGCTGGAGCGTTCGCTGGAAATGGTCATCGGCCTGCTGGCGATTCTCAAGGCTGGTGGCGCCTATGTGCCGCTGGATCCGGAATACCCGCTCGACCGTTTGCACTACATGATCGAAGACAGTCGCATCGGCCTGCTGCTCAGCGATCGGGCGATGTTCGAAGCCCTCGGCGAGTTGCCGCCAAGCGTGGCGCGCTGGTGCCTGGAAGATGACAGCCCGGCATTGGCCGACTACCCGGCCAGCGAGTTGCCGTTCATCAGCCTGCCGCAACATCAGGCTTATCTGATTTACACCTCGGGCTCGACCGGCAAACCGAAAGGCGTGGTGGTCTCCCACGGCGAAATCGCCATGCACTGCCAGGCCGTGATCGAACGCTTCGGCATGCGCCCGGACGACTGTGAACTGCATTTCTATTCGATCAACTTCGACGCTGCCACCGAACGTCTGCTGGTGCCGCTGCTCAGCGGTGCGCAGGTGGTGTTGCGGGCGCAGGGCCAATGGGACGCGGAAGAAATCTGCGGTTTGATTCGTACGCATCGAATCAACGTCCTTGGCTTCACGCCAAGCTACGGCAGCCAGTTGGCGCAGTTTCTCGCGACACAGAACCAAGTCCTGCCGGTGCGGATGATCATCACCGGCGGCGAAGCGCTGACCGGCGAGCATCTGCAGCGCATCCGCGCGGCGTTCCAACCGGCGCAGTTCTTCAACGCCTACGGCCCGACCGAAACCGTGGTCATGCCGCTGGCCAGTCTGGCGCCGCAGGTGCTGGAAGAGGGCGCCGGCAGTGTGCCGATCGGCAGCGTGATCGGCGCGCGGGTCGCGTACATTCTCGACGCCGATCTGGCGTTGGTGCCGCAAGGTGCGACCGGTGAATTGTTCGTTGGCGGCGCCGGTCTGGCCCAGGCCTATCACGACCGTCCGGGCATCACCGCCGAGCGTTTCGTCGCTGACCCGTTTGCCGCTGATGGCGGACGCATGTATCGCACCGGCGACCTGGTGCGCCAGCGTGCCGATGGTCTGGTCGAGTATCTGGGCCGGATCGACCATCAGGTGAAGATCCGTGGTTTCCGTATCGAGCTGGGCGAAATCGAAACGCGCCTGCTCGATCACCCTTCGATTCGCGAAGCCGTAGTGCTGGCGCTGGACGCACCGAGTGGCAAGCAACTGGTGGGTTACCTGGTGACCGACGTAGCCGAGCAAAATCAGGCGCAACAAGCGGAACTGCGCGAGGCACTGAAGACTCACCTCAAGGCGCAACTGCCGGATTACATGGTGCCGACCCACCTCATACTGCTGGCGAGCATGCCGCTGACCGCCAACGGCAAACTCGACCGCCGCGCCTTGCCGGCACCGGATCCGCAGCTCAATCGGCAGGACTACGTCGCGCCAAGCAACGCGCTGGAGCAGACCCTCGCGCAGATCTGGTGCGACGTGCTCAACGTCAGGCAGGTCGGTCTCAGCGATAACTTCTTCGAACTCGGCGGTGATTCGATTCTGTCGATTCAAGTGGTCAGCCGCGCGCGTCAGCAGGGTATTCACTTCAGCCCGCGTGATCTGTTCCAGCATCAGACCGTGCAGACGCTCGCTGCAGTTGCCAGTCGCACGCAGCAAGTGACTGCCGAGCAAGGTCTGGTCGACGGCGAGTCGCGTCTGACACCGATTCAGCACTGGTTCTTCGATACGGATATCCCCGAGCGTCAGCACTGGAACCAGGCGCTGTTGCTGGAACCGACTCTGCCGCTCGCGCCGCAACGTTTACGCCAGGCTTTGCTGGCGGTGATCGAGCAGCACGATGCACTGCGTCTGCGTTTCAGCGAAACCGATGGCGTATGGCAAGCGACGCATCAAGCGCTGACGGATGAGGATGTGCTGTGGCAATTCAGCGTCGATTCGCTGGAACAGTGCGAAGGCCTGTTCGCCGACGCGCAACGCAGTCTGCATCTGCACAATGGCCCGTTGCTGCGCGCGGTGCTGGTCGATGTCGCTGATGATCAGCAACGCCTGTTTATCGCCATCCACCACTTGGTGGTCGACGGTGTTTCCTGGCGCGTGTTGCTCGACGATCTGCAAACGGCGTATCGCCAACTCGACGCGGCGCAGCCGCTGAAACTGCCGGCGAAAACCAGCGCCTTCAAGGACTGGGCCGCGCGTTTGCAGGCCTACGCTGGCAGCGAATCGCTACGTGAAGAATTGAGCTGGTGGCAAGCGCAACTGGCCGGCCCGAGCGCTGACCTGCCTTGCGAGAATCCGCAGGGCGGCGGGCAGAATCGTCATGCGCAAACCGTCAGCGTGCGCCTCGATGCCGAGCGTACCCGGCAGTTGCTGCAACGGGCGCCGAGCGCGTACCGCACCCAGGTCAACGACCTGCTGCTGACCGCGCTGGCCCGCGTGCTGTGCCGCTGGAGTGGTCAGCCGTCGGCACTGATTCAACTGGAAGGTCACGGTCGCGAAACCCTGTTCGACGAGATCGACCTGACCCGTACGGTCGGCTGGTTCACCAGCGCCTACCCGCTGCGCCTGACTCCGCACACCCTCGAAGAGGCCGCCGGGCAGGGCGCTTCGATCAAGGCGATCAAGGAACAACTGCGCGCCGTGCCGCACAAAGGTCTCGGTTATGGCGTGCTGCGCTATCTCGCCGATGACGGTTGCCGGCAGAGCATGGCTACGCTGCCGAGCGCGCCGATCACCTTCAATTACCTCGGCCAGTTCGACCAGAGTTTTGCCAGCGATGCGCTGCTCCGTCCGCTCGATGAGCCGGTCGGTGCCGCCCACGACCCACAGGCGCCGTTGCCGAACGAGCTGAGCGTCGACAGTCAGGTGTATGGCGGCGAATTGCTCCTGCGCTGGACCTTCAGCGCCGAGCGTTATGACGCGCAGACCATCCACGATCTGGCCGATGCTTACGTCGGTGAGCTGCAAAGCCTGATCGAACATTGCCTGCAGGAAGGGGCCGGCGGTCTGACGCCGTCGGACTTCCCGCTGGCAAAACTGACCCAGACGCAACTCGACGCCTTGCCGGTGCCGGCCGCACACATCGAAGATGTCTATCCGCTGACGCCGATGCAGGAGGGCATGCTCCTGCACACCCTGCTCGAGCCCGGTACCGGTCTGTACTACATGCAGGATCGTTATCGCATTAACAGCGAACTCGATCCCGAGCGTTTCGCTCAGGCCTGGCAAGCGGTGGTCGCGCGTCACGAAGCGTTGCGCGCCTCGTTCTGCTGGAACGTCGGCGAAGACATGCTGCAAGTGATTCACACCCCGGGTCGCACGCCGATCGAGTATCTGGACTGGAGCGCCGTCGCCGAACCCGAGCAGGAACCGAAACTGCAAGCGCTGCTGAAAAGCGAGCGCGAGGCGGGTTTCGATCTGCTCTATCAGGCGCCGTTCCACCTGCGCCTGATCAAGGTCGGCGCGGCGCGCTACTGGTTCATGATGAGCAACCACCACATTCTCATCGACGCCTGGTGCCGTTCGCTGCTGATGAACGACTTCTTCGAGATCTACACCGCACTCGGCGAGGGTCGTGAAGCGCAGTTGAGCGTGCCGCCGCGTTATCGCGATTACATCGCCTGGCTGCAACGGCAGAGCCTGGCCGAAGCGCGGCAGTGGTGGCGGCAGAATCTGCAGGGCTTCGAGCGCACCACGCCGATCCCGAGCGACCGGCCGTTCCTGCGCGAGCATGCCGGTGAAAGCGGCGGCATGATCGTCGGCGACCGCTACACCCGCCTGAATGTCGAGGACGGTGTGCGGCTCCGCGAGCTGGCGCAGGCCCATCAATTGACCGTCAACACCTTTGCCCAGGCGGCGTGGGCTCTGGTTCTGCGACGCTTGAGCGGCGATCGCGACGTGCTCTTCGGCGTGACCGTGGCCGGGCGCCCGGTGGACATGCCGGAGATGCAGCGCACCGTCGGCCTGTTCATCAACAGCATCGCCCTGCGGGTGAAGATGCCTGCGGACGATCAGCGCAGCAGCGTGCGCCAGTGGCTCAGCGCGTTGCTCGACAGCAACATGCAACTGCGCGAGTACGAATACCTGCCGCTGGTGAACATCCAGGAACAGAGCGAATTGCCCAAAGGCCAGCCGCTGTTCGACAGCCTGTTCGTGTTCGAAAACGCTCCGGTGGAAGTCTCGGTGCTGGATCGTGCACAGAGCTTGAACGCGACCTCGGATTCCGGCCGGACCCACACCAACTTCCCGCTGACGGCGGTGTGCTACCCGGGCGATGACCTTGGTTTGCACCTGTCGTATGACCAGCGTTACTTCGACGAGTCGACGGTCGAGCGCATGCTCGCTGAGTTCAAGCGGTTGCTGCTGGCGCTGGTCGACGGCTTTCATGGCGACATGGCCGACTTGCCGTTGCTGGGCGACGAAGAACGCGATTTCCTCCTGCACGGTTGCAACCAGAGCGGCCACGACTATCCGCTGGAGCAAAGCTACGTGGCGCTGTTCGAAGCGCAGGTCGCGGCGCATCCGCAGCGCATTGCCGCCAGTTGCCTCGATCAGCAATTGAGCTATGCCGAGCTGAATCACAACGCCAACCGCCTGGGTCATGCGCTGATCGCCGCCGGGGTGCGCATGGATCAACCGGTGGCGCTGCTGGCCGAGCGTAATCTCGACCTGCTCGGCATGATCATCGGCAGCTTCAAGGCCGGCGCCGGTTACCTGCCGCTGGACCCGGGCCTGCCGAGCCAGCGCCTGAGCCGCATCATCGAGATGAGCCGCACGCCATTGCTGGTATGCAGCGCCGCCTGCCTTGAACAGGCGCAGAGTTTGCTTGAGGAGTTTGGCTGTTCGAATCGTCCGCGCCTGCTGGTGTGGGAAGAGGTGCAGGTATCGGGGACGGCGACTGAGAATCCCGGCATTCACAGCAGCCCGGATAACCTCGCTTATGTGATCTACACCTCGGGTTCGACCGGTCTGCCAAAAGGCGTGATGGTCGAGCAGCGCGGCATGCTCAACAACCAGTTGAGCAAACGCCCGTACCTCGGCTTGAGCGAGGCCGACGTGATCGCGCAGACCGCTTCGCAAAGCTTCGACATTTCCGTCTGGCAGTTCCTCGCCGCGCCGTTGTTCGGCGCGCGGGTCGACATCGTGCCGAACACCATCGCACACGATCCGCAAGGTCTGCTGGCGCATGTGCAGGCGCAGGGCATCACCGTGCTGGAGAGTGTGCCCTCGCTGATCCAGGGCATGCTCGGCGCTGACCACATGAGCCTCGACGGTCTGCGCTGGATGCTGCCGACCGGCGAAGCGATGCCGCCCGAACTGGCGCATCAATGGCTGCTGCGTTACCCGGACATCGGTCTGGTCAATGCTTATGGCCCGGCGGAATGTTCCGACGACGTGGCGTTCTTCCGCGTTGACCTGGCCTCGACGCGCGGCAGTTATTTGCCGATCGGCACGCCGACCGACAACAACTTGCTCTATCTGCTCGATGGTGCGCTGGATCTGGTACCGCTGGGCGCGGTGGGTGAACTGTGCGTGGCCGGCACCGGTGTCGGACGCGGCTACGTCAGTGATCCGCTGCGCACCGCGCCAGTGTTCGTGCCGAATCCGTTCGGCGCGCCGGGCGAGCGTCTGTACCGTACCGGCGACCTGGCGCGGCGCCGCGCTGACGGCGTGCTGGAATACGTCGGCCGCGTCGATCATCAGGTGAAGATTCGCGGCTTCCGCATCGAACTTGGTGAAATCGAAGCGCGCCTGCATGAACAGCCGGAAGTGCGCGACGCTGCGGTTGGCGTGCAGGAAGGCGTCAACGGCAAGCATCTGGTGGGTTATCTGGTTGCTGCCGATGCAGCGCTCAATCCGGGCGAACGCCTTGAACGGATCAAGCAGCGCCTGCGCGCCGAACTGCCGGAATACATGGTGCCGCTGCACTGGCTGTGGCTGCAGCAGATGCCGCTCAATGCCAACGGCAAACTCGACCGCAAAGCCCTGCCGGCGCTGGAGATCGGTCAATTGCAGAGCGAGGATTATCTCGCCCCGCGCAACGAGCTGGAGCAGACCCTGGCTGATATCTGGGCCGAGGTGTTGAAGGTGGAAAAGGTCGGCGTGCGCGACAACTTCTTCGAACTCGGCGGGCATTCCTTGCTGGCGACGCAAATTGCATCGCGGGTGCAGAAAGCCCTGCAACGCAACGTGCCGCTGCGCGCGATGTTCGAGTGCAGCACGGTAGAGGAACTGGCTGAGTACATCGATGGATTGGCGGCCAGTGATATTACCGAGGAGAAGGTGGATCGGTTGAATGATCTGATGGCGGAGTTGGAGGGGCTTTAGTTCTCTAGGGTTTGTACTGGCCCCATCGCGAGCAGGCTCACTCCTACAGTTGAAATGCATTCCAATTGTAGGAGTGAGCCTGCTCGCGATGGCGTCGGTGGATTCAACACAAATCAACGGTACATGACTGTACATTTCCACCCTTGACGATCAACAACCGGCAGCTCAGTCTGCCGGTTCTGTTTTTTCTCGCGGAGGTGGTCGATGCCCTTTTTCACGGTTGACGGACAAGCACTGCACTACATTGATCAAGGCACCGGCCCGGCCGTGTTGCTCGCTGGCAGTTATCTCTGGGATCAGGCCATGTGGGCGCCGCAGATCGCCGCGCTGACCCCGCACTATCGCGTCATTGCCCTGGATCTGTGGGGGCATGGCGAGTCCGGCAAGTTACCTGAAGGCACCACATCGCTGGACGACATCGCCCGTCAGGCGCAGGCCTTGCTCGATCATCTGGACATCGACCGCGTCACCCTCGCCGGGCTATCGGTCGGCGGCATGTGGGGCACGCGCCTGGCACTGGCCGCGCCGCAACGTCTCAACGGTCTGGTGCTGATGGACACCTACGTCGGCGTCGAGCCGGAACCGACCCGGCAGTATTACTTCTCGCTGTTCAAGCAGATCGAAGACACCGGGACCATCTCCGAACAACTGCTGGACATCGTCGTACCGATCTTCTTCCGCCCGGGCATCGACCCGCAGTCGCCGGTGTATCAAAACTTCCGCGCAAAACTGCAGAACTATTCGCCCGAGCGTTTGCGCGAAAGCATCGTACCGATGGGGCGCATCACGTTTGGTCGCGACGATCTGTTGCCACGTTTGGGCGAACTCAACGCAGCGACCACGTTGGTGCTGTGCGGCGATCAGGACAAACCACGACCACCCTCGGAAGCCCGGGAAATGGCTGAATTGATTGGTTGCCCGTGTGTGCTGGTACCGGAGGCGGGGCATATCTCCAATCTGGAGAATCCCGGGTTTGTGACTGAGGCGCTGCTTGGCTTCTTGAGCGAGTGCAACAGACACACCGTGTGATCCAATCGCGAGCAGGCTCACTCCTACAGGTATCGCATTCTTGCTGAAGGAATGCAGTCAACTGTAGGAGTGAGCCTGCTCGCGATTGGGGCCGGTTCAGGCGATGAAAAACTACTTGGGCCCGAGAATCTTCACCAGCTTGTCCGGCGAAGGCGCGCCTTGCTGTTGTTGCAGTTCGCCTTTGTCGTCCAGGTAGAAAATCGCCGGAGTGGCCTGCAGTTCCAGGTCTTCCATCAATTGCATGTTCGCCGCGAGTTTGCTCTGCACGGCGACCGGAATGTCTTTGAGAGCCTTGAGCGCGCTGCCCTTGCCAGCCTTTTCGTGATCTTCCAGGGCCTTGGCCGGGTCTTTCGCCGCCAGCAGCGCGGCGGATTTGCCCGGGCTGTCTTCACGAATGATGCCGACCATGATGTGGCGCAACTGCACTTTGCCGGCCTTGACCCATGGCCGCGCCTGCTCCCAGAACATGTTGCAGTACGGGCAGTTCGGATCGCTGAACAGGTACACCGTGCGCGGCGCATCCTTGTTGCCGTCCTGAATCCAGTTGCTCGCCTCGAACTTGGCCCAGACTTCCTTGGACATCGGCGCGTAAACCAGTTTTTGCAATGGCTCGCTGCTCAGGTCCTTGCCGTCGGCGTCATACAGGTTGCCCACTACCACGTGTTTACCGTCCGGGGTCAGGTACAGCGCCATGCCGCGATTCTGGTATTGCGCGGCATACCCGCGCAGGCCATCGGGGGCGTCGAACTGGCCGACGATTTTCGCGCCCTTGGCTTCGATCTTTTTGATCGCCGCGGGCAGTTCTTCAGCAGCCTGCACCGACGGCAAGTGCAGCAGGGCGGTGCCCAGGGTCAGCGTCAGCAGGTGGCGGAGGCGGGGCATGGCAGTTTCCTTGCAGAGTTGGCCGGGGCAACGGCTTGATTCGGGCTTGAAGGGGAAGTGTCGAAGGTTTCCAGAGCGCGGGCGAGGCTGGCGTTCGACAGTTCACCGAGGTGACTGGTCAGCAAGCGACCGTCCGGGCTATAGAACAGCGTAGTCGGTAACGCCATGGACCCCACGGCCTGACCGAGACGGCCGTTGCGGTCGAACAGCACGTTGTTCAGGCTCAGGCCTTGGGTTTCCAGAAATGTCGCCACGCTTTGCATGCTTTCGGCCTGATTGACGAACAGAAATGTCAGGTCAGGGCGCTGTTGTTGGGCATTTTCCAGCACCGGCATTTCCCGCCGGCACGGCGGGCACCAGGTGGCCCACAGGTTGATCACCAGCGGGCCGCCCTGATAGTCACTGAGCTTGATGGTTTGCCCGGCGGCATTGCGCAGGGAAATGTCCGGCAGGCGCGTGCCTTGTTCGTAGATGTTCAGCGAGAGGGTGGCGAGCAGCCAGAACGCCACGCCACTGACCACACCGAAGCCCAACGGTCGGCGCAGACCGGGACGACGCCAGCCGCGATACAACGCCGCCAGCAGCAGCACGATCACCCCGGGCCAGGCGAGGAATCCCCCGTCGCGCAGATCGATGATCTGCCACGGGTCATTGCGATAATGCGACCAGTACAGCGCGACAAAGGCAATGCGCGCCGCAAGCATGCCCAGCAAAAACAGGCTGAACAGCGCCGACTCGGGGTTATCGCCACCGCGCTTGGCTACCCGCCAGCCGACAAATGTCGCCAGTGCCAGCGCACTGATCAGCAGCAGGTGGTTGAGCGCGATGGCAAAAGTGCCGAGGGTGAACGTCAGCATCAGTTGGCGTCTCGGGTAGTGGACCAGCGTTGCAGGAACGTGTCGGCATCGACCTCGCCGGTGATGCGCTGGCTGCGGCGTTCTTCACCGTCAGTACCGACCCAGATGAAAGTCGGCGGCCCGGGCACTTTATAGCGACCGAGCAGCTCGCGGCTGGCGGCGTTGTCGGCGGTCACATCCAGGCGCAGCAGACGCACGTCGCTCAATGCCTGCATGACCTTGGCCTCGCCGAATACCTTCTTCTCCATGACTTTGCACGACACGCACCAGTCGGCGTAGTAATCGAGCAGTACCCACTGGCCTTGGGCCTTGGCGGCGTCGAGTTCACGTTGCAGGGCGGCCGGTTCCTTGATGGTGGTGAAGGCGTCATGACCGCTTGGTGCGGCGCTGGCGACCCGGCCGGCGCTGTAAACCTGCAATGGTTGGTACGGATCATCACTGCCGCCAGCCGCACCGATCACCAGCAAGCTGCCCCACAAACCGAGCAACAGGGACAGGGCGCCGAACATCTGCGCGACGCGGCCAAATCCTTCGGACTGTTTCCAGGCGCTATAGGCGGCAATCAGCAGCAGCGCGCCACACAGACCCAGCCACAACGACGGATCCAGTACCGGGCGCAGCATCAGCAATGCGGTTGCGAGAAAGAGAAAGCCGAATATGCCCTTGAGCAGGTTCATCCACGCCCCTGGTTTGGGCAGGAATCGATTGCCCACGGTGACCAGCAGCAACAGCGGCACACCGATGCCGATGCCCAGCGCAAACAGAATCAGACCGCCGTGCAACGCGTTACCGCTTTGCGCGATGTACAGCAACGCGCCGGCCAGTGGCGCGGTCATGCACGGCCCGACCAGCAGACCGGACAATGCACCGAGCACACCGGCGCCGATCAGGCTGCCGCCGCTGCGGCTGCGTGAAGCGTGTTCAAGTCGATCACGCAGCGCCACCGGCAACTGCAGCTCGAAGAAGCCGAACATCGGCAGTGCCAGCACCACGAAAATCGCCGCAAACGCACCGAGCAGCCAGGGATTCTGCAACCACGCCTGCAGGTTCGCACCGAGCAGAGCGGCAATCACACCCATCGCCGCATACACCAGCGCCATGCAGATCACATAGCTGCTGGCCAGGGCGAAGCCGCGCCGTGGTGTGGCGCCACTGCCGACGATCATTCCGGCCAGAATCGGCAGCATTGGCAGTGAACACGGGGTAAACGCCAACAGCAGGCCGAGGCCGAAGAACACCAGCAGACTCCAGCCCATCGCCCGTTGTTGCAAGCTGCTGGCCAAGGCCTGATCCGGCGCTTCCCCACCAGTTGTCGCTGCGGCTTTGCCGCCCAGGTCAATTACCCGGGTTTGCGGTGGATAACACAGGCCGGCATCGGCGCAGCCCTGGTAACTGACCTTGATCTGCCCGCTGGCCGCTGCCGGGATTTTCACTTCCAGGCCTTGGCGATACACCGGCTGCTCGCCGAAGAACTCATCGCTGTGGGATTCGCCTTCAGGCAGCACCGGCTGCTGGTCGGCGGCCAGTCCGTCGAACTTCAAGCGTTTCTGATACAGGTAGTAGCCGTCGGTGATCTGCCAGAACAGCTGGGTTTCCCCCGACTCCAGACGCTCGGAGGTGAGGACGAATGCCTTGTCGACGGGTAAAAAGTCCGGCTTGGACTCGAACGGATTGTTTCCGGCCTGGGCCAGACCGGAAATCAGTAAAGCAAACAGAAGAAAAAAATGACGCATGGAGGAGCCTTGTCCCTGTGCAATTGAGGTGCACAATGGGCAGCGGCGATTAACCGATGATTAACCGCGATGCCCTTGTCGCAGTGACGTTCGGCGCCATAATGTCAGCTTAATCGGCCAACCGCCTAATCCGCTTTTTTTCTGTGGGATTCACCATGCACGTACTGGTTTGCGAAGACGATGAGCTGATCGCCAGCGGCATCGTTGCCGGGCTCACGGCTCAGGGCCTGACCGTCGAGCACGTCAACACGGCGTCGAAAGCGCGGGCGATGCTCAAGGTCGCCGAGTTCGACGTGATGGTGCTCGATCTTGGCCTGCCCGACGAAGATGGCCTCAAGTTGCTCCAGCAATTGCGCCAGAGCGGCCTGGAGATTCCGGTGCTGATTCTCACCGCCCGCGATTCTGTGACGGATCGTGTCGACGGTTTGCAGGCCGGCGCCGACGATTACCTGCTCAAGCCTTTCGACCTGCGCGAACTGTTCGCCCGCCTGCAAACCCTGTTGCGCCGAGTGGCCGGGCGCAGTGTCAATCTGATCGAGCATGGCGCGCTCACCTACGACCCGAGCAGCCGGGAAACCCGCCTGGCCGGGCAACCGGTGGACTTGTCGCGCCGCGAGCAATCGCTGTTGCAGGCGCTGCTGCACAACCGCGGCCGCGTTTTGTCCACCGAGCAATTGAAGGACAGCGTCTATGGCTTCAACGATGAGCTGGAAAGCAATGCGCTGAACGTGCATATCCATCATCTGCGCAGCAAGCTTGGCAAAGGCATCGTCGAAACCGTGCGCGGTCTGGGCTATCGCCTCGGGCCTGCCGATGGCGGGGAGCAGGGCAAGTGATGAGTCTGCGCCTGCGCCTGAGCCTGACGCTCGGCGCCGCATTCGCGCTGATCTGGGCGCTGGCTGCGGCGTGGATGCTCAGCGATCTGCGCAATCAGATGATGTTTTCCCTCGACCAGCGCCTGGTTGCCTCGGCGCGCATGGTTGCCGGTCTGCTCGAGCAATTGCCGACGCTGCCGAGCAAGGGCGAAGGCACCCACTTCAGCGCCGAACAATTGAATATTCCCGGGGGGATGGCCTGTCAGGTCAGCTCATTGCGCGGCGAGATTCTTGCCCGTAGCCACAACAATCCCGAACAAGCGCTGGAAGCGGAAAAAATGGGCTTCCACGATCAGATGATCGACGGCGCACCGTGGCGCAGTTTCACCCTGGCCCGCGGCGATGTGCGCATCACTACCGCAGACCGGCAGATCGAGCGTGAAGCGTTGAACATGTCGATCCTGCTCGCCGCTTCGGTACCGGTCGGCGTGGCCTTGCTGGGCTGTCTGTGCTTGCTGTGGCTGGGGATCGGTCAAGGCCTGGCGCCACTGAATCGTCTGCGCGAAGCGCTGATGCGGCGCAATGCCGATTCGCTTGAACCGTTGCAGTTGCAGGCGTTTCCCAGCGAATTGAAGCCGCTGCTGGAAACCCAGAACCAATTGTTCCAGCGCATCGGCAAGACCATCGAGCGTGAACGCCGCCTGACCGGTGACGCCGCGCACGAATTGCGCAGTCCGCTGACGGCGATCAAGACCCACCTGCAAGTCGCGCGCATGACCGATGGCAGCGCCCGCGATCAATCGCTGGCCCGCGCCGAGGAGGGTGCCGATCGCCTGCACCGCACCCTTGAACAGTTGCTGTTGCTGGCGCGGGTCGAAGGCAGTCTGTCATTCGATGACGGCTCGCAATGCAGCGCCGAGCAAGTGGCCAGGCTGGCGATTCAGGACGCCACGGGCGGTGAACGGCTGCGGATCAAACTGCACGTCCAGGACGAGCTGTCCGCCGCGCCGCTGCAAATGCCCGCAGTGCTGGCGATTGCTGCGCTGCGCAACCTGCTCGACAACGCTCTGCGCCACACGCCTGAAGATTGTGCGGTCGAGGTCAATCTCGAAAGCATCGGCAACCGTGTGCGCTTTGTCGTGCGCGACCATGGGCCGGGCATTGCGCCGGATGACTTGCAGCATCTGACTCAGCGCTTCTGGCGCAACGGCCAGAGCACCGGTTGCGGGCTGGGTCTGGCGATTGTCCAGGCGATTGTTCAGCGCTGCGACTGCGCCCTGCATTTCGACAGCCGCCCGGATGGCTTGCGGGTCGAACTGACCATGCCGTTGCAAGCCCTCTGATCTCACCTCAGATCCCCTGTGGGAGCGAGCCTGCTCGCGAATGCGGTAAGTCATTCAACATCGACGTTGACTGGCCTGACGCTTTCGCGAGCAGGCTCGCTCCCACAAGGGAACATGTTCTGCCACATGAAATGTAACTTCTCGCCGTTCGCTATCCGGCAGGGCCGGGGCTAAGGTCAACGCAGCTTGACTCAATGGATTGAGGGAACTGCGCCATGGAAGCACCCATCTGCATTCGTCCGGCCCGATTGGCCGACGCTGGCATCATCAGCCGCATTATCGAGCGTTCCATCCGCATCGGTTGCGCGCTCGACCACCGTAACGATCCGCCACGGGTCGGCACCTGGATCGCTCAGCAATCCGCTGACTTCATCAGCGCCCGACTCGCTGACCCCCACTTCCATTTATGTCTGGCTTTACTGGCGGACAAACCGGTCGGTGTCGGCATGGCCCAGGCCAGCGGCGAGATTTCCCTGTGTTACGTGCAGCCGGAATCCTTTCGCCGGGGCGTCGGACGGGCGCTGATGCAGGATCTCGAAGGCTGGTTGCGCATTCGTGGCGTGCAGGATGTTCACCTCTACAGTTCCCGCACCGCCGAGCCGTTCTATCGGCATCTGGGTTATCAACAAGCGGCGCCATCCGGCATCTGCGACGGCTTGCAGACCGTGCCGCTGCACAAACCTTTGTCCGCACCGGCCCGACAACTCGATCAAGGGTGTAAATCCGCGCCGCGCTGAAGCGTTTCCAGAACAGGAAAACCTGCAAGTGCGCCCCGCCACCGGAACGCGCACCTGTTGGTGTGCTGTTTTGGTCACTATCCATAGCGAATTGAGGGGTCGAGAGATGTCAGTCGCCACCAGCCTTATCGAAGAATCGTCGGCCCGGGTCGCCTCGGCACCAGCGGAGACGTTGTACGAATTCCACGAATCACCGTTGCTGGCGCGCCAGAGCCAGCAGGAGTCCAATGCACGCAGCTACCCTCGGCGTATTCCACTGGCGCTCAAGCGTGCCAAGGGCCTGTATGTCGAGGATGTCGAGGGGCGCACATTCATCGACTGCCTGGCCGGGGCCGGCACGCTGGCGCTGGGGCATAACCACCCGGTAGTGATCGAGGCAATCCAGCAGGTGCTCGCCGATGAATTGCCGCTGCACACCCTCGACCTGACCACGCCGGTCAAAGATCAATTCGTCCAGGATCTGTTCGGCTTGCTGCCGACGGAACTGGCGGCGCAGGCGAAAATCCAGTTCTGCGGCCCGACCGGCACCGACGCCGTGGAGGCAGCGCTGAAACTGGTACGCACCGCCACCGGGCGCAGCACCGTGCTGTCATTTTCCGGCGGTTATCACGGCATGAGTCAGGGCGCGTTGAGCCTGATGGGCAGCCTGGGACCAAAAAAACCACTGGGTGCCTTGCTCAGCAATGGCGTGCAATTCATGCCGTTCCCCTACGACTATCGTTGCCCGTTCGGCCTCGGCGGCGCGGCGGGCGTCAAAGCCAATCTGAGCTATCTGGAAAACCTGTTGAGCGATCCCGAGGCTGGCGTGCAGTTGCCGGCAGCGGTGATTGTCGAGGCGGTGCAGGGCGAAGGCGGGGTGATACCCGCTGATATCGAGTGGCTGCGCGGTTTGCGCCGGATCACCGAGAAGGCCGGTGTGGCGCTGATTGTCGATGAGATCCAGAGCGGCTTCGCCCGCACGGGCAAGATGTTCGCCTTCGAACACGCGGGCATCGTTCCGGATGTGGTGGTGTTGTCCAAAGCCATCGGCGGCAGCCTGCCGTTGGCGGTGGTGGTTTACCGCGACTGGCTCGACACCTGGCAACCGGGCGCCCATGCCGGCACGTTCCGTGGCAATCAGATGGCCATGGCCGCCGGTTCAGCGGTGATGCGCTATCTGGTAGAGCACAAGGTCTGCGAACACGCCGCCGCAATGGGGGATCGACTCAGCGAGCATCTGCGCATTCTGCAACGCGACTTCCCGCAACTGGGCGACGTCCGCGGGCGCGGCCTGATGCTCGGCGTCGAACTGGTCGACCCGAGCGGCCTACCCGACGCGCTCGGTCACCCGCCGGCATTCGCACGTCTGGCGCCGCTGGTTCAGCGTGAATGCCTCAAGCGCGGCCTGATTCTGGAGCTGGGCGGCCGCCATGGCGCGGTGGTGCGTTTCCTGCCGCCGCTGGTGATTACCGCAGCAGAAATCGACCGCGTCGCGGAGGTTTTCGGTCGCGCTTTGGTCGCTGCCACCGCCGCACTGTAAATTTTTACGCGCGGCGAACGTTCTTTCTACATACCCCGGCTGCACTCGTTGTACAGCCGACCTTACAACGATGGAGAACCAGCATGACGTCAGTATTCGACCGCGAGGACATCCTCTTTCAGGTCGTGGTCAACCACGAAGAGCAATACTCGATCTGGCCCGATTACAAAGCCGTCCCAGAAGGCTGGCGCACCGTGGGCAAGAGCGGCCTGAAAAAGGAATGCCTGGCCTATATCGAAGAAGTCTGGACCGACATGCGCCCGTTGAGTCTGCGTCAGAAGATGGATGCGCAAGTCGCGGCGCAATAAGCGACCGGGCAGAAAAAACCCGCTGGACCAATGAGGGTCAGCGGGTTTTTTCATGTCTGGAGAGTGAAGTTGTTAATGCGGGCCTCTTCGCGAGCGGGCTCACTCCTACAGTTGAAATGCGATCCCCTGTAGGAGTGAGCCTGCTCGCGATAAACGACAACGCGGTCGTGCCTGAAATTACGCTCCGCTCAGCCCCTTGAGCAACAAATCCACATTGCCTTCCAGCTCCGCCAGCGGATCCGCCGCATCAGTACTCAACACCACCAGTCGGCTGCCGGATTCTGCAATCGCCGCTTTCACCGGCTCCGCTGGCTGGCGATGGTGCAGCACCACCGCCACGTCATTGTCCTTGAGCGTCGCTGTCAGCTCCTTTAATTCATCTGGCGTCCACTCGGCATCAGGACGCGCATCCTGTCCGGCCAGTTCAAGGTTGAGGCTGCCAATCAGATAGCCGAAGTGATCGCTCAGGCTCATCACACTCAGATTGTCCGCCTCGGCCAGACGCGCTTCGGTGTCCGCGCTGAGTTTCAGCAGACGCTGTTTCAACGCCGCCAGATTGGCTTCGATCGCAGGCTTGGCGCTCGGTGCCAGGCGCACCAGGTCCGCCGCCATCACATCCGCCATGCGCCCCATGTTGTTGCTCGCCAGCCATGGCTGACTGTTCAGGCCATCAACCTGCACGCCCGGCTGCACAGCGATGCCGGGCAGGGCGCCGTCGACCGGGCGGGCAGCGTCGACTTCGACGATACGGATATTGCTGCGCCGAGCGATCGGGTACAGCGGATCATCGGCCCACAGCGAACGCAGACCGATCACCGCGTCCGCGTCAGTGGCCAGTTTGCTCAGGGCCGGAGCGCCTCGGCCGGTGAAATACGCAGTTTGGCGGCTACCGGGCAGGTTGGCCGGGGCTGCGCGTTCGAGCTTGACGTCGGTGCCTTTGAGCAGTGCTTCGCCGAGGCCGAAGGTAATCGGCAACGAGGCCAGAACGCGCAAGGGTTTTGCACTTTCAGCAGCCATCAACGGCGTGCAGACCACGCCACACAGGGCCATGGCCAGAGTCAGGTTTCGCAATGAAAAAGCCATTTATCCAAGGTTCCCTTTGAGGCTTGGGACAACACCGCGCGCGATGGCGGCGAGGGCGAAAGCGATGCCGGCGACCAGAATGATCGCGGCGCCGGATGGAATCGGCAGGTCGAAGACGATCGGCGCAAGAATCCCGCACAGCGTGCTGACGGTAGCGATCAGCACCGAACACCAGAAAAACCCTTTGAGCGACTGACTTAGCAACCGCGCCGCCGCCGCCGGAATCACCAGCAAGGCACCGACCAGAATCGCACCGATGACTTTCACCGCTGCGACGGTGATCAAGGTCACCAGGATCACGAACAGGTAATCCAGCGTCTTGACCGCTACGCCACGCACCGCCGCCAGTTGCGGATTGAAACTGGCGAGCATGATGCGGTTGTACAGCGGCAGGGCGAGGGCCATGACCAGCGACCCGACGATCGCCAGCACCGCCAGATCATTGCCGTTGACCGTCAGTACCGAACCGAACAGCACGTTTTCCAGAATGTGCACGTTGATCTTGCCGGCGAGGATCAGCAGCAGGCTCGCGCCGAGTGCCAGCGACACCGACAGAAACACACCGATCAGCGTATCCGGTGCCAGACCGGTGCGGTTGCGCAGGTAATTGAGCAGGATGCCGAACAGCAGGCAGTAGCCGAACAGGCTGCCGTACGGGCCGGTGTAGGGTTCGCCGAGCAGAATGCCGATGGCCACGCCGGTGAGTGCCGCATGGCCGACCGCTTCGGAGAAGAACGCGAAGCGCTTGACCACCACCAGCGTGCCGAGCCCACCGAGCACCGGGCCGATCAGCAGACCGGCGAGCAGGGCGTTGACCACAAATCCGTAGGCCAGCGCTTCCGGCAGATAACCCGAAGATGCCCAACCCTGGACCATCAAACGAAAGGCTTCGTAACTCATCACACAGCGCTCCGTGGATGGGTGGAAAACAGCGTCAGCAGACGTTCCGGCGTCAGCGCCTGTTGCGGTGTGGCATCGAACAGTACGCGGCGGTTGAGGCCGGTCACTCGATCGGCCAACCGACCCACCGCTTCCAGATCATGTTCGATCCACAGCACGGTGATGCCCGCTGCGCGCCAGTCAGTGAGCAGACGTTCGAACACCTGAATCCCGGCCTCATCGAGGGCCGACATCGGCTCGTCGAGCACCAGCAATTGCGGCGGCGGAATCAGGCCCTGCGCGAGCAGCACCCGCTGCCGTTCGCCGCCGGACAGCGCGCCCATGCGCCGCTTGCGCTTGTCGCGCATGCCGACACGCTCCAGCGCCTCGCCGATGGCACCGGCGTAGTGTTTGCTCAAACCGAGAAAGGCCGGCCGGCGCTGGCACATGGCAGCCATGAAATCGTCGACGGTCATCGGCAAACCGCGATCGAACTCCAGCGCTTGCGGCACGTAACCAATGGTGCCGGGCTCGCCGGGCCAGTGCAGGCTGAGCTGGCCCTGATGCGGCATCTGCCCCAGCAGCGTCTTGATCAGCGAACTCTTGCCACCGCCGTTGGGGCCGACCAGCGCATGCACGCTGCCGGGCTGTACCTGGAAGCTGACCTTGTCGAGAATCGTTGTACGCCCGAGCGTCAGGCTGACTTCCGCAAACTCCAGCGATGGCCCCGTAACCTGTAGGAGTGAGCCTGCTCGCGATAGCGGAGTTTCATCCAATGAAGATGTTGGCTGAGCGGACGCCATCGCGAGCAGGCTCACTCCTACAGGGGACTCGGTGTTTTCTGGGGCGAGGGTTTCTTTCGACGTCATGCCCCCGACTCCTGAATCGCCCGAACCACGGTGTTGAGGTTGCCGGTCATTTCCTTTTCGTACTTGTCGGCGGTGTATTCGCCGTAGGAAATGTGCGACAGCGGGTACAGCTTCACCCCGGATTCGCGCTGGATGGTATCGACGTAGCTGGAGGGGAAATCCATTTCCGAGAAGATCACTTTCACGTCGAGCTCGCGCAGCTGGTCGATGGTTTTTTTCAGCTGACTTGGGCTTGGCTCGATGCCGTGGGCGGGCTCGACCACGGCCGTCACTTCCAGACCGAATTCACGCAGCAGATAGTCGTAAGCCGCGTGCACCGTGGCCACACGCAGTTCGGCATTCGGTGCCTGGGTCAGTTTGGCCAGGGCTTCGGCGCGCATCTGCCGCAGGCGTTTGCCGTAGGCGCGGGCGTTCTGGGTGTAGGTCTTGGCGTTGTCCGGGTCGATCTTGCCCAGCTCGCGGGCGATGTTGTTGACCTGGGCGATGGAGGCGCTGATCGACAGGAACGTGTGCGGGTTGACCACTTTGCCGGCGCCGCGCGCAGCGACACCGGTGGCGGCCAGCAACGGCACATTCTCGTTGGCTTCGATGGTTTTGACGTTGGGCGTTTCGCTGGCGGCGATCATCCGATCGGCGAAGTCGTCATGGCCGACGCCGTTGAGCACGATCACATCCAGACCGCTGATGCGCTTGATGTCTTCGGCTCGTGGCTCATAGGCGTGCGGGTTGAAACCGGCGGGAATCAACGGCACCACTTCAGCCTTGTCGCCGACGATGTTCGCGACATAGCTGTAATACGGATGCAGGGTGATGCCGATGCGCAGGCGTTTGCCCTGTTCGGCGTTGGCCAGTGGGCTCAGCAGGCAGGCGCACAGGCCTAGCAGAAACAGGCGTAACAATGGACGGCGAGGAGATGAAATGGACATGGGCAAGCAGTCTTCTCTCGGATAAAGGCGAGGAATCAATGGCGATGTTCGCGGGTAACCCCGGCATCGAATTGCGCGACGATCTGTTTCCAGCCAGCGGCGGACAGCGCGGCATCGGACAGATCCTGCGCAGGCGCGAGGTCGGCGCTGCGGTTCAGCCAGACGTCCGGCGCAGCGTTGGCATCGGCACCGACACGCATGAGAAATGACCCGGCGACATCAGGCGTCGCGCTGCGACCGAAGTAGGCGCGGTCGGCGAGCATCTGCCATGCATGACCGCCACGGCTGACCGAACTGGCATCCTGTGCGAACGGCGCGAAACCCTCTTCGGCCAGCACCTGTGGGGTCGGCAGGGCTTTTTGCTCTTCGCGCAGCAAGCGGATTTCGTCGAGGGTCACCCGCAGGTCGGCATAGATGCCTTGCTCGGCGGCGCTGAGGTCGCGGCGGGCGTCGTACTGGTTGCTCGCGACGGGCTCCGGCTCATGGGAAACCCCGCGCCACGCCACCACCGAACCGGCGACCGCGAGGATCAACAGACACAACAGCAGCACGTTGAGGGTTTCATGGCCGGCACCCGCCGGGCGTACCACTTGAGTTGTCGGGGTACTCATGGGGCTTCGATATCCGCCTGGTCGATTTCCACAACGTGGCCGGGGCCGGCGTCGAACAGGACATAAAACTCACTAGCGGGTTTCTTGAATGTCAGCGTCGAGTCTTCACCCAGTTTGCCGGGCACCAGAATGTTTTCGTCGTAGCCGATCACGTCGAGGGTCACGCCCGGCGCGCCGCTGCCATCGGAGAAGCCGCCGGTGCATTTGATCTGTTCGGCATCGATGGCTTTGCATTCGCACATCGGGTTGTGCGCCAGAGCGCCGGCACTGAAACCGGCGCTCAGCACCAGCAGCGCGGCACTTGCCAGCAAGCGCGGGTGGAGTGGCGAGCGAGTCATGGTTTGGCTCCTTGTTTGTTCAGCCAGGCAACGGTGGCGGGGGAGGCTTGGCTCAGGGGAATCGCGGCCTGGTGCATGCTGCCGTCCCAGCCTTCCATGGTGATCCACAGCTCGGCGTCAGGTTTGGTTTTCGCCGGGATCGGCATCTGCGTGCCCATGCGGTAAGGGGTGCCGAAGAAGATCGTGCCGGCGGCACGCAGGCTGCGCGGTTTGCCGATGCGCAGGTAAGTGGCCTTGACCTGTTCGACGCAGGTATCGCAGACGGCAGCAGTGAAATCCTTCATATAGCCAGCCGGGCCGCTCAGGTGCGGCGCTTCTTCGCGCAGCTCGGCCAGGCGCAGGCTCCACGGGCCGACCTGAACGGTGCCTATTTCCCGCTGGCCCAAGCCACTGTCGCCGCGAAAAAGCGAGGCATCGGCAAAGTATTTCGGCATGAACCCCAAAGGGATCAGCAACAACAGAACATTGATATGGAAGCGCCACTTGTGCCAGAAACGCGACAGGCGAGACGGCGGTGTGACCGAGATGGCTTTGTTCACAGGCTGGCCTCCGAAGGTTCACGGCGCATCGCTGGTTGGGCGGAGACACGGTTTTTCTTGTCCTCGCGCTTCAGTGCATTGGCGGTGGCCAGCGCGGTGCGTTTGGTCCAGATCAGCAGGCCGCTGAGGATCATCATGCTCAGCAACAGACCGAAGAAGAACCAGATCAATTTGATCCAGATGCCACCGAAGTCACCGGTGTGCAGCGGGCGCATGGATTCGGTGACGAATTCCAGCGAGGACCGGTCGGACAGCAAGCGTGATGAAGCCATTTCGCCGTTGTATGGGTTGAGTGTCGCGGTCTGGTACATCAGCGGATACCAGCCGCGACCGCTGACGCTCATGTGCGAGTAGGCATTGCCCGGCAGGTTGACGTAGCTGGCTTCCAGCCCCGGAATTTTCTGCTGGGCGATTTCGATGGCGCGGTCCAGGCTGATCCGCGGTGGCGGAGTGCCGGCGGCGGAGATCGGCACGCTTTCCCGGGACATCGCCGGAATGATCGGTTCGCTGGAAATGGAAATCTGGTTATCGAACAGGAATGCCTTGATCAGGAACCAGATGCCGGTGATGGAAATCACCGCAATGAACCAGATCGACCAGATGCCGCACAGGCGATGGAAATCGCCCCAAAAGATCCGCGCGCCATGGCGTACGCGTAGGGTCGGGCGCAGAAAACCTTTCCAGAAGCGCTTGTAGACCACCAGCCCGGTAATCAGCGAAACCAGCATCGGCACGCCGAGCAATGACACCAGATACCAGCCCCAGCTGTAGCCATTGGTGAACGGCACCAGCCACCAGCCGTGCAGGGCGCGGGTGAAGGCCTTGAAATCGAAGGCCGGCGCGGTGCCCTGGATGACGCCGGTGTACGGATTGACATAGACCGTCAACGAACGCCCGTCGGGGTAGCTGACTTCGACGTCGAGGGCAAAGTGCGACTCGTCCGGACGATTGATGCTCTGCACCAGGGTTTGCGGCTCGGCTTGTTTGATCGCGGCAAGAATCTGGTCGTAGCTCAGGCGCGGCGCGTCGTCCGACGGCTGGCTGGCGCGCATTTGCGGATTGGCCAGCCAGACGATTTCCTGACTGACCACCGCCAGCGTGCCGGTGACACAGACGATCAGCACAAAGAACCAGATCGGCAATGCCAGCCAGCTATGCACCAGGAACCACAGTTTGGAACGGGATTTCTTCGACATGATTGCGCGTCTTGATAGCGGTGGAAGGGGCCGGGCTACGGGCTTCGCAGCACGGAACTCCCCGGGAGGCCGTTCGTGGCTTTTGCCTACGCGAACGGCCTGCATTCCTATAAGACGTATGAGCGAAGAAAATCCCGAAAGCGGATATGAAAGCAAATGTTTCGCAATTACATCGGCAGTGCGTTTTGTCGGTCTGTTCTGGCTACAAGGCTTTAGTTTTGGTTGAACATTTCCATCGCTCGTTGGCGGATCTGCTCTTCGCTCAGATCTTCTTTATGGGTGGCGAGAAACCATAAATGGCCGAACGGATCTCTCAAAGTCCCGCTGCGGTCGCCGTAAAACTGGTCTTTGACCTCGGAGACGCTTTGCGCGCCGGCATCCAGTGCTTGTTGAAAGGCCTGATCGACATCGGGCACGTACAGGTGCAAACCGATCGAAACCGCCTGCTGCGGATTGCTCAACGGCCCTTGGTCGCAAGGTGTGCCGAGCATGATCGCGCTGTCACCGATGCGCAGTTCGGCGTGGCCGATATTGCCGTCGGGCATGGTCAGACGCATGACTTCGCTGGCATTGAAGGCTTTCTTGTAGAAATCGATGGCCTCGGCGGCCTGTTGGATGCCGAGATACGGGGTAATGCTGTGATACCCCTCAGGAATGGGTTTGACGTTCATGACGTTCTCCCTGTTTTTGTTTTCAACAGATGGGGTTGCTCCGGATCTGTCCGGAGCAATCACTATAGAACCGTCCTCGCAGCGCAGGTTTTCTGCCGACGAGCAGCGCGCATCACGCATCGCGAAAGTGCGGACCTGGGCCTCGGTCACCGAGCACGTCACCCTTATTGCGCAATGGACACGCCTCCATGGACAGACAGCCACAGCCGATGCAACCGGTGAGCTGATCGCGCATTAGCGTCAGTTGCTTGATTCGTTCGTCGAGTTCGCGCTGCCATTGTTCGGACAGCATTTTCCAGTCCGCCGCCGACGGCGCGCGATCCTGCGGCAGGATCTTAAGCGCTTCGCCGATTTCCGCCAGCGGTATCCCTAGTCGTTGCGCGACTTTGATCAATGCTACCCGGCGCAACACGGCACGGGGATAGCGGCGCTGGTTACCGGCGTTGCGTTCACTTTTGATCAAGCCTTTGGCTTCGTAAAAATGCAGCGCGGTGACCGCGACGCCACTGCGCGCGGCAACTTCGCCGACGGTAAGAGGTTTATGCACCTGGTCTTTGCTGATCATGGGGAAAATGCTCTTGACCTTGACTTAACTTGAGGTTTTACCCTGCAGCTCTTCGGGTCGCAAGGCTCGCTTCAAGATGAGTGGGGGCTTTCCATGAGCAATCGCAGCTTTACCCAATTGATCGAGTTCGAGATCGAACCGCGTCAGCAAGCCGCGCTGGTTTCGGCATTGGCGATGCAGACCGAGCGTCTGGCTCAGCGTTACGACGGTTTTCTCAGTGCCAGCGTGCAGGCCAGCGACGACGGCCGACGCGTGTTGAGCTTTCTGCAATGGCAAAGCCGCGAGGCGGGGGAGGCGGCATTTCACAGTTTCGAAAACGGTGAGCAGGATTTCTGGCAACTGATCCGCACTCATCGCGCGAAAACCGTGACCTTCAATTCCTTCCAGGTACACAGCAGCATTGCCCGCAGCCACGACGATGCGCTGCATTGCCGTCTGCCGGGTTAGCCAGGATTAGCGCAAACCTGATAGCCACTATTGAGAGCGTTGATTTCTGCGCGAGCGTGCCTGGGCGTAGCCTTTCTCCATCGACCCCACATTGCTCGCCAGGACGCCCCCATGAACCGTTTACTGACTGTTTCGCTGATGCTCGCTGTTTCCGTACTCGCTGGCTGTGCCAGCCACGTTTCGCCAGAGCTGCGCCCTTACACCGCTGAAGAATCCCGCGAACTGGCACTGGAAGCGCTGAACCGCAGCGGCCTGTCGTTCGACGAATACCACGCAAAAAAAGCCCAGTTGCTCGGCCAGCCGCAGAAGACTTTCGGTTTTGACCAGCAGGGTGAGATGAGCGCCGAGCGTGCCGTACAGCTGCACGGACGTCCTAGCTGAAAGCAAACTGTACTGCTTGAAGTTTTCCCTAACTGTCCGTGGGTTTGCCGGACGCCGTGGGATAGGGTCAACACCTGAATGACCCTGGATGGACTGCCTCGATGAACCTCTCGCTTGATCTGCTGTTGGGCTTTGCCCTGTTTGCCCTTGTCACCTCGATCACACCGGGGCCGAACAACACCATGTTGTTGGCATCCGGAGTGAATTTCGGCTTCAACCGCACCATTCCGCACATGCTCGGCATCAGCTGCGGCTTCTTCCTGTTAGTGGTGGCGGTGGGCTTCGGCCTGGGCGCGGTGTTTCAGGCCTACCCGATTCTTTATACGGTGCTGCGTTATGTCGGCGCCGCCTATTTGCTCTACCTGGCGTGGAAGATCGCCCACTCCGGCCCGGTCGGCGACGGTGCCGACGGCCAGGCGAAACCGATCAGCTATCTGGGCGCCGCCGCGTTTCAGTGGGTCAATCCCAAGGCGTGGATCATGGCCATCGGTGCCATCAGCACGTACACGCCGATGCAGGGCTATTTCTACAATGTGGTGGTCATCGCGGCGGTATTCGCCATCATCAACCTTCCAAGTGTTGGCCTGTGGGCCGCGTGCGGCACGCTGTTGCGCAATGTACTCAAGGATCCGCGGTGGTTGCGCGTGTTCAATTGGGGCATGGCGGCGCTACTGGTAATTTCGCTGTATCCGTTACTTCTCGAAAGCTTTCACTGACGCATTGCTTCAATCGCCGGCCCGATGCCTGTTAAGCTCGGTTTCAGGAGCGTTCCTACGCACTTTTAAATGAAGCCCTACTTCTTTAACGGCATCCGACCAGGTATTGATGACGCTCTCGAACCCATGCACAGCTCACGAGGCTGTGCATCGTCGTTTGCAGACACGAGCCTCCTGATCCCGGAACACGCTCTGCGAGTCCTTTATGAACACACGTCCGTTGTATTTCGATTACGCCGCCACCACCCCGGTGGACGAGCGGGTCATCAGGGTGATGACCGAATGTCTGGGTTTTCACGGTAACTTCGGTAACCCGGCTTCCAGCTCCCACGCCTTCGGCCAGCAGGCCCGGCAGACGGTCGAGCAGGCACGTCGGCAAGTCGCCGATCTGGTCGGCGCGCAGCCTGAGCAGATCGTCTGGACCTCCGGTGCCACCGAATCCAACAATCTTGCCCTCAAAGGCGTCGCCCAGGCCCGTGGCGTTTCCGGCGGGCACATCATTACCAGCCAGATCGAACACAAGGCCATTCTCGACACCGCCCGACAATTGCAGGATTCGGGCATTGCCGTGACTTATCTGGTGCCGGACGCTGAAGGCTTGATCACACCGCAAGCGGTCAGTGAAGCGATGCGCGACGACACGTTTCTGGTGTCGCTGATGCTGGTCAACAACGAGCTGGGCACGGTCAACGATGTCGAGGCGATTGGTGAGGTGGTGCGCAGTCGGCAGGCGCTATTCCATGTCGACGCCGCGCAGGGCGCTGGCAAAGTCGCGATCGATCTGAGCCGCCTGGCGGTTGACCTGATGTCGTTTTCCGCACACAAACTCTACGGCCCCAAGGGCATCGGCGCCTTGTATGTCGGTCCGCACGCGCAGCAACGCTTGCAGGCGCAGATCCATGGCGGCGGTCACGAAGGCGGCTTGCGCTCCGGAACCCTGGCGACTCATCAGATTGCCGGTATGGGCGCAGCATTCGCTCTGGCCGCCGACGCATTCGATGAAGAGAAAAAAGCCATCGTCGCTTTGCGCGAACGTTTGCTCGAACAGCTTTTGAGTTTGCCCGGCGTGCGCCTCAATGGCAGTGCCTCGCAACGTATTCCGCACACCCTGAGCCTGACCTTCAGCGAGGGCGAGTTCAACAGTGCTGCGTTGAGCCATTCGATCGCGTTTTCCGCGACGTCGGCGTGTAATTCCGCAAGCAACGCGCCGTCCCACGTGCTGCTCGCGCTCGGCCACGATGCGCGGCTGGCGGGGCGCACCATTCGCTTGAGCCTCGGGCGGTTTACCACCGCCGAGGATGTCGACAAGGCCGTCGAACTGATCAGAACCGCCTGCGCCAGTGCCCCGGCATTCTGGGCGACAGGGCTTTAAAACAGCCGACGCTTTCCATGGCCGTGAGGCTACGAACAATAACGATGACGCGATTAGCAGGAGACATGATGAGTTCCCACACCTTGACCGAAGGATCGGTGCCTCAGCGCCTGGCGCATACCCGTGAACTGATGCGCCGCGAAGGCATCCATGCGCTGCTCGTGCCGTCCGCCGACCCGCATCTGTCGGAATATTTGCCGGGTTACTGGCAGGGCCGGCAATGGCTGTCGGGTTTCCACGGTTCGGTCGGTACGCTGATTGTCACTACTGATTTCGCTGGCGTGTGGGCCGACAGTCGTTACTGGGAACAGGCGACCAAGGAACTCGACGGCAGCGGCATCGAACTGGTCAAGCTGCAACCGGGGCAGCCGAGCCCGCTGGACTGGCTGGCCGAGCAAACCCCAGAGGGCGGCGTGGTGGCGGTCGATGGTGCGGTGATGGCAGTGGCGTCCGCGCGCACACTGAGCAGCAAGCTCGAAGCACGCGGCGCTCGTCTGCGCACCGATATCGACCTGTTGCAGGAAGTCTGGCGCGATCGCCCGACTCTGCCCAACGCGCCGATTTATCAACATTTGCCGCCACAAGCCACCGTCAGCCGTGGTGAGAAACTGGCGAATCTGCGCGAGACCTTGCAAGAGCGTGGTGCCGATTGGCATTTCATCGCCACCCTCGACGACATTGCCTGGCTGTTCAACCTGCGTGGCGGTGATGTGTCGTTCAATCCGGTGTTTGTTTCGTTTGCTTTGATCAATCAACAGCAGGCCACACTGTTCGTGGCGCTGAGCAAGGTCGATGCCGATCTGCGTGCCGTGCTCGAACAAGATGGCGTAACGCTACGTGATTACAGCGAAGTGGCCGGCGCGTTGCGGTCTGTGCCGAGTGGCGCGAGCCTGCTGGTCGATCCGGCGCGAGTGACCACAGGTTTGCTGGATCACCTGGACAGTGGCGTGAAACTGGTCGAAGGCCTGAACCCGACCACGCTGGCCAAATCGCAGAAAAGCGAAGCCGACGCTCAGCACATCCGCAAAGCGATGGAACAGGATGGCGCGGCGTTGTGCGAATTCTTCGCCTGGCTGGAATCGGCGTGGGGTCGCGAGCGCATCACCGAGCTGACCATTGACGAGAAACTCACCGCCGCTCGCGAACGTCGCCCCGATTATGTTTCGCTGAGTTTCAACACCATTGCCGCGTTCAATGCCAACGGCGCGATGCCGCATTATCACGCTACCGAAGAGGAGCATGCGGTGATCGAGGGTGATGGTCTGTTGCTCATCGATTCCGGTGGCCAATACCTCGGCGGTACGACCGACATCACCCGCATGGTCCCGGTGGGAACGCCGACCCAAGAGCAGAAGCAGGATTGCACGCGTGTGTTGAAAGGCGTGATTGCCCTCTCACGGGCACGCTTCCCGAAAGGCATTCTGTCGCCGCTGCTCGACGCCATCGCCCGTGCCCCGATCTGGGCTGAAAACGTCGATTACGGTCACGGCACCGGTCACGGCGTGGGCTATTTCCTCAACGTTCACGAAGGTCCGCAGGTGATCGCCTATCAGGCCGCGCCGGCGCCGCAAACGGCTATGCAGCCGGGAATGATCACCTCGATCGAACCCGGCACCTATCGTCCGGGCCGTTGGGGCGTGCGCATCGAGAACCTGGCGATGAACCGTGAGGCCGGCAGCAGCGAATTCGGCGACTTCCTCAAGTTCGAAACCCTGACGTTGTGCCCGATCGATACCCGTTGCCTGATTGCGGATCTGCTGACCCAGGAAGAAAAGCAGTGGCTCAATGCTTATCACAGTGAAGTGCGCGAGCGTTTGAGCCCATTGCTGGAGGGTGCGGCGCTCGGCTGGCTGAACGAGCGCACTGTGGCAATTTGATCGGTGTACCCAAGGCACTGCCCGCGGTGCCTTGGGCTTGGCTTCAATCCTGGCGCAATGCCTCTTCTACGAAGTCGAGTCGATCCTGACCGAAGAACATCTGATCGCCAATGAACATGCTTGGAGCACCGAAAACGCCGCGCTTGATGGCTTTTTCGGTGTTTTCCTTGAGTGCGGCCTTGACTGATTCATCGTTGGTCAACGCCATTATTTCCTGGGTATCGAAGCCGTTTTCAGTCAGCACCCCTGCGATGGTTTGCGGATCGTTGAGGTTACGGCCGTCCACCCAAAGCGCCTTGAACAGGCAATCGACGAAGTCGGCGAAACGCTGCGGCTGATGCAACTGCATGCCAGTGACGGCGCGCATCAATATCAGCGTATTGATCGGAAAGTGCGGATTGAACCTGAGCTGTACGCCGTAGCGTTTGGCGAAACGGTCGAGGTCCTGAAACATGTAACGACCCTTGGCTGGAATCACCGCCGGCGAGGCATTGCCGGTGGCTTTGAATACGCCACCCAACAGCATCGGGATGTAGATCAGTTCGCTGCGGGTTTCGGCGCAAATGTTCGGCAGCTGGGTGTGCGCCAGATAGGTGGTGGGGCTGCCGAGGTCGAAATAGAATTCCACGGTTTTCGTCATGATCAAGTCGCGCTCTTATTGTTGTGATGAGGGGGAGGGCTTACCAGCGCTCGTTCCATGGGCGCAGGTCCAGCTCGAAGGTCCATGCATCCCGTGGCTGACGGTGCAGATACCAGTAGTTTTCGGCGATGTGCTCCGGGTCGAGAATGCCGTCCTGATCCTTGGTCGCGTATTTTTTGGGAAAGCTGTTGCGGATGAAGTCGGTGTCGATCGCACCGTCCACTACGACATGGGCGACATGGATGTTCATCGGTCCCAGTTCCCTGGCCATGCTTTGGGCCAGTGCGCGGATACCGTGTTTGGCGCCAGCGAAAGCGGCGAATCCGGAAGCGCCGCGCAGTCCGGCGGTGGCACCGGTAAACAGAATCGTGCCGCGCTGCCGAGTCACCATGCGCTTGGCCACTTCACGGGCATTGAGAAACCCGGAGAAACAGGCCATCTCCCAAATCTTGAAATACTTGCGCGCGGTTTCTTCGAGAATGCTGCACGGCACGTTGGCTCCGATGTTGAAGACAAAGGCCTCGATCGGACCGACGCGTGTCTCGATGTCTTCGATCAGCGCGATGACGTCTTCTTCCTTGCGCGCATCGCAAGCGAACCCATGAGCCTCACCGCCTTCAGCGACTATGGCGTCGACCAGTGGCTGCAGTTTGTCGGCGCTGCGCCGGGTCACGCAGGCAGTGAAACCTTCCTTGGCAAAACGCTTGGCAATCGCGCCGCCAGTGGCATCGCCCGCACCGACAACCAATACGACCTTCTTGTTGTTCATGGGTGAATCCCTTTAGGTTAACGATCGTTTAGTTAACGAACGTTATGCTAGGATTCGGGCAGCGTCAAGGCGAACCATTTCAGGAGAGGACATGCGTTATTCGGCAGGCCACAAATCGGAAACCCGCGAAAGATTGCTGCAAAGCAGCGCGCTCTCGGCAAAGAAATCGGGGTTTTCCACGGTGGGCGTCGATGGTCTGATGAAGGCTATCGGTTTGAGTGGCGCAGCGTTCTACAGTCACTTTTCCTCAAAGGATGGGTTGTTTGCTGCCATTGTCGAGCGAGAGCTGAGTGAGAGTCTCGAGCGCCTTGGTGGGCAGGGCGGCGCAGATCGGCAGCGGCTGGAGCGTTGTCTGAAGCAGTACCTGAGCATGGCCCACGTCGAGCACCCCGAGTCCGGCTGCGCGCTGCCGACATTGGGTGCAGAGATCGCCCGTGCCGATGTGCAGGTGCGTGAGCAGGCGGAAGAATGGATCTGCCGTCTCCAGCAAAGTTGGGCTGAGATACTGGAAAGCGAGAGCCTGGCCTGGTCGGTGCTTGCGCAATGCGTGGGTGCGCTGGTGGTCGCGCGGATGCTGGCAACACCGGACGTGCAGCGAACGGTGTTGCGCTCGAGCCATCAGGAAATCACGCGTCAGCTCGCTTCCCCGCGAGCCGAGTAGTTATTTGCAGATGACGATCATGCTGCGGCTGGTATAGCCGGCGGGGTTCAGGCCGAACGGATAATCGCCTGGTTCTTCCACGGCATCCCCGGATTTGGCGATCACCTTGTACCCCTTGGGAGCGCAGGAGTTGGCGGCGCTGGTGTAGCACTTGTCCCATGAGGATGAAAGTCCGGAACAGTTGATATGCAGGCCCTTCTTTCCCCGCTTGACCTGGGTTTCCGAGGTCGCTGCGCAACTTGCGATCGCCAGCAGGGCGATCAATAGCAAAATTCGTTTCATTACCATCCTTAATAGCGGCCGCGAGTCTTGTGCTCGGGTCTGCCTGTATTCGCTCGCGTTTGCAGCGTTGTGCCGTCCCTTTGCGAAAAAATCCATGCCTGGCGATGGGTTACGAAGCTAAACATGGCCTAAATAAGCGCCAATTACCAGAGCCACTTTTCATTACCCTTCAGTCCGCCGCGACAGCAGGCTTTGCTCCGCTGCCCATGGTCATCGTTGCGCCCACGGAGGCCAGAATAATGCACAGGATGGCCAGCCATTGTGACAATGAAAGGTATTCCTGCAGAAAAAGCAGGCCCGATAGCGCGCCGAACGCGGGTTCGATACTCATGAGTGTGCCGAAGGTGCGCGCGGGCATTCGCGTCAGGGCGACCATTTCCAGGGTGTAGGGCAGGGCGGTGGACAGAATGGCGACTCCGATAGCGACTGGAATCAGTGAGGGTGTCAGCAGCGCAGCGCCGGCATGAACGATACCGATCGGCGCTACGAACAGCGCGGCGATCATCACGCCCAACGCAGCCGTAGTTACTCCGTTATCAGCGCCGGCCTTTTGCCCGAACAGAATGTACAGCGCCCAGCAAACCCCGGCTCCCAGTGCATAGCCCGCTCCGACCAGGTCAATGCCAGCAGTGGTTGCCCCAGTAGGTATCAATAGAAGCAGGCCGGCCGCAGCCAGCGCGATCCAGAGAAAATCGATAGCGCGGCGAGAGGCATATATCGCTACAGCCAGAGGGCCGGTGAACTCGAGAGCAACGGCGATGCCCAGCGGCACAGTGCGCAGAGACATATAGAAGAGGAAGTTCATCCCGCCCAATGCCATGCCGTAGACAATCACGGTACGAAGAGACTTGGCGGTCAGCTTTGCGCGCCATGGCCGGAGCAATAGCAGCATGATCACGCTGGCAAAGATCAAGCGCAGCGTGGTTGTGCCTTGAGCGCCGATAATCGGGAACATGCTTTTGGCCAGGGAGGCGCCTGACTGGATGGATGCCATGGCTATCATGAGCAGGCCTACCGGAAACAACATGGAGGCTAGGGAGCGAGGTTGGTCATTCATTACAGGGCGGCATCCAGGCAAAAGCAGAGTGTTGTTATGGGAGTGGGCAATATACTGCGCATTGGATGGGGGCGCGTCTATATATAGAGGAGGTTTTTGCTGATTTGTAAGAAAAGCGAAATTAACGGTTGACGGCAGATTCCAGAGGTCTATAATTCGCCCCACTTCCGGCGCAGTCGAAACGGAAAACTCCTTGAGATTCAAAGA
>NZ_QETJ01000033.1:0-39124 GCF_003105095.1 Pseudomonas sp. NDM
GCGAGCAGGCTCGCTCCCACAGGGGATCTCCGCTGCTGTTGAGATCCAGTGTGGGAGCGAGCCTGCTCGCGAAGGGATCAACACAAATTGCCGATCAACCGTCTGGCCCGCGCCTGTTCCCAAATCCCTCAAGGGCTGGAACAATGCGGACCACTTTGTAGAGCGTTTTCGCGGGGGAGTTGCGGGTGCAGATTCAGGGACATTACGAGCTTCAATTCGAAGCGGTGCGCGAGGCTTTCGCCGCACTCTTCGACGATCCCCAGGAACGCGGCGCAGCCCTGTGCATCAAGGTCGGTGGAGAAACCGTCCTCGACCTCTGGTCTGGTACCGCCGACAAGGATGGCACCGAAGCCTGGCACAGCGACACCATCGCCAATCTGTTTTCCTGCACCAAGACCTTCACCGCCGTCACCGCGCTGCAACTGGTCGCCGAAGGCAAGTTGCAACTCGATGCCCCGGTTGCCCGCTACTGGCCGGAATTCGCCGCCGCTGGCAAAGAATCGGTGACCCTGCGCCAATTGCTCTGCCATCAGGCCGGCCTGCCGGCGCTGCGCGAATTGCTCGCGCCTGAAGCCCTGTACGACTGGCAAACCATGGTCGACGCCCTTGCGGCCGAAGCGCCGTGGTGGACGCCGGGCACCGGTCACGGTTATGCCGCGATCACCTACGGTTGGCTGGTCGGCGAATTGCTGCGCCGCGCCGACGGGCGTGGGCCGGGCGAGTCGATCGTCGCTCGGGTTGCCAAGCCGTTGGGGCTGGATTTCCATGTGGGCCTGGCCGACGAAGAGTTTCATCGCGTGGCGCACATCGCCCGTGGCAAGGGCAATGCCGGCGACGCCGCGGCGCAGCGCCTGCTGCAAGTGACCATGCGCGAACCGACTGCCATGACTACCCGCGCCTTCACCAATCCGCCGTCGGTGCTGACCAGCACCAACAAGCCGGAATGGCGCCGCATGCAGCAGCCTGCGGCCAACGGCCACGGCAATGCGCGCAGCCTCGCCGGGTTTTACGCCGGCCTGCTCGACGGCAGTCTGCTCGAAAGCGAGATGCTTGAGGAGCTGACCCGCGAGCACAGCCTCGGCGACGACAAAACCTTGCTCACCCGCACCCGTTTCGGCCTCGGCTGCATGCTCGATCAGCCGGACGTGGCCAACGCCACCTACGGCCTCGGCCCGCGCGCGTTCGGCCATCCGGGGGCGGGCGGCTCGATCGGTTTTGCTGATCCCGAGCGCGATGTCGCCTTCGGTTTCGTGACCAATACTTTGGGGCCTTACGTTTTGATGGATCCGCGCGCGCAAAAGCTGGCGCGGGTGCTTGCCACTTGTCTGTAAAGCTTCGACTGAGGTTCCAGGATCGGAACCTCGAAGGGATTTTCGTTTCAAAACGGCTGTTTATCCGGGCGAAAGTGCTCTGATTTTTCATTACTTCATTTTGTGGATTTTCAATGTCATCTAAAAAGACCCTCGCCCTGGCCCTGTGTGTAGCGATCACCGGTTGCGCACAGAACCCGAAAAACGACGCGGACGGCGGCAGCTGGTGGCCGTTCGGTTCTTCCGACAAAGTCGCGGCCAAAGATCCGGCTCCGGCCCCAGCTCCGTTGAAACCGGCGGCGACCGCACCAGTGGCCAAAGCCGAGAGCAGCAACCCGTGGTACTGGCCGTTCGGTTCCAGCGATGAAGCGGTAAAAGCTGATCTGAAAGCCGAGGTCAAACCTGAAGCCAAACCGGTCGAGGTGGCCAAGGCCGAGGCCGAGTCCAATGGCAAATGGTGGTGGCCGTTCGGCGGCAAGGATCAGCCAACCGCCAAAGCCGTGCCGATGCCGGATCCGAAGGTGACTCAAGCCTGGCTCGATGACTACGAACCGCGTCTGCGTGAAGCGGTGAAGGACAGCAACCTGCAACTCGAACGTCGCGACAACGTGCTGGTAGTGACGGCGCCTGTAGAAGGCTCGTTCAACCCGGACCGTCCAGCGATGCTGCTGCCTGTCACCCTCGGCCCGTTCACTCGCGTGGCGAAGATCCTTGAAGCCGACCCGAAAACGGCGGTGCTGGTGCTCGGTCACAGCGACACCAGCGGCGCTGCGCCGGCCAACATCAAGCTGAGCCAGGAACGTGCGCAATCGGTGGCAGCGATCTTCCGTCTCAGCGGCTTGCAGCGTGACCGCCTGATGCTGCGCGGCATGGGTTCGGAAGCGCCGCGTGCGGCCAACGACAGCGTTGAAGGCCGGGCCTTGAACCGTCGTGTAGAGCTGCTGGTCACCCCGCAAAACACCATGGTGGCACTGCTGAGCAAATACAACATGCCAGCGCCGAAGCCGGTAACGATGGTCGCTGCGCAAGACGTCAAACCAGTGGCCAAGCCGGCTGCCCCGGCGCCTGCTGCGAAAAAAGCCGCTGTCCCGGCGGCGAAAAAGGCACCAGCCAAGAAAGCTGCCGCCAAGGCTCCAGCGAAAAAGGCTCCGGCCAAAGCTGCGGCGAAAAAGACTGCGCCAGCCAAAGCCGCCGCGACCGACAAGAAAGTCGCCGCAGCCGACGCCGCGAAGAAGTGATCCGCTAACGAAAAGGAATCCGCCATGACCCAGGCTCTGGCCGATATGCGTCGCGATTACACCCGTGACGGTTTGACCGAGGCGCAAGCCCCGGCCGAGCCGTTTGCGTTGTTTCATCAGTGGTTCGCCGATGCGGTGAAAACCGAGCAGGCGCCGGTGGAAGCCAATGCCATGACCCTGGCTACGGTCGATGCCGGCGGTCGTCCGCATTGCCGCATTCTGTTGCTCAAGGGCCTGGACGAGCAGGGCTTCACCTTCTTCACCAACTACGACAGCGCGAAGGGCCAGCATCTGGCAGCCAACCCGTTTGCCGCCATGACGTTCTTCTGGCCAACCCTGGAGCGCCAGGTGCGCATCGAAGGGCGGGTGGTGAAGGTCACGCCGCAAGAGTCCGATGCCTATTATCAGGTGCGTCCATTGGGCAGCCGCCTGGGCGCCTGGGCATCACCGCAGAGCCGCGTCATCAACGGTCGTGGCGAGCTGGAAGATTTGCTCAAGGCCACCGAGCAGCGCTTCAGCGACAGTCAGCCGCACTGCCCGGAACACTGGGGCGGTTACCGTTTGTTGCCCGAGCGCATCGAGTTCTGGCAGGGCCGTTCGAGCCGCCTGCATGATCGCCTCAACTACCGGCTGCAGGGCGCCGAGTGGATTCTTGAACGTCTGGCACCCTGAGCAGTCTACCGAGCGGGATGAAGGGCGATGGCGGATCGGTGATTTCACGCTACTTTAAGTGAACGCTCGCGGCATCTGTACCCAGCCTGAATGGAAGCCAATTTTATCCGGAGGGTGTCGTGACAGACGCCAGGCCACGGAGTTTAATGAACACATGTTCTTTTGGAGTTGATGCTATGCGTAAGTCTGTTCTGCTGGTTGCTTCCTTTTCCACGATGGCGATGTTGCTGACCGGCTGCCAATCGAGCCTCACCGGCGACTCCTACTCCCGTGACGAAGCGCGTCGTGTGCAGACGATTCGCATGGGCACCATCGAATCCCTGCGACCGGTGAAAATCGAAGGCACCAAAACCCCGATCGGCGGCGCAGCAGGCGCAGTGGTCGGCGGCGTCGGCGGCAGCGCCATCGGCGGCGGCAAGGGCAGCATCGTTGCTGCGGTCATCGGCGCGGTGGCCGGCGGCCTGCTCGGCTCGGCCACCGAAGAAGGCCTGACCCGCACCCAGGGCGTGGAAATTACCGTCCGCGAAGACGACGGCAGCATGCGCGCCTATGTGCAGCAGGTTCAGGAGAATGAAGTGTTCCGCGTTGGCGAGCGGGTACGGATTTCCACCGTTGGCGGGACCAGCCGCGTTTCGCACTAAGCGGGAAGCCGGGTAAAGAAAACCCCGATCAGGTGACTGGTCGGGGTTTTTCTTTGCTTGTGAGTGGGTCAGTCAGTATTTGACGCAGGTCCCCATGAAGTATTCGAGGCCCTTTGGGAAACTGACGCTGAGCAGATTTTCCAGTGCGGTTACCTGATCCTGAGTCAACAACAACTCGCCGGGTTCCACCTCACCCAAGGGCTTGGATTCAATGAGCTGGGCGACTCTTTCATTCATCTCGCTGCCTGTGATATCCAGCTCGAACTGCAAGGAGTCATCTTGAACTTCGTCAGGGAAGAATCCGGTAATCGAAAGAAAGCGCATGTTTCAATCCTTAATTTCTGGAGGTTTTTCGTTTTGGATCGGCGGGTCCCGTTTGTTCACCTGTCAAGTGATTGAACTCACCTAAATGAGTCGTTCCTAATTTGTCGTATTTTTCTACGGCGTTGCTTTTGTAATCCCATTCGTAAATTCGACCTTTGCGGTCTACCCAACGTGCTCGCTGTTTTCCACCACCTTGTACTGACGACTTCGATTTCACTTTGACTGCATCAGGGAATGCGGGCAGCGTTTTTGGATGGCCGTAATAAGCATGGTCGCGAGCACGGCTGAGCACAACGTAGATCGGCCTCACGCCAGAATCTGCCGGAAACACCAAAATAAAATCCCGATACTCCGGCGGATAAACCGGATTCACCAGAATCCCGTCCGCCGCTTTCGTCGGTGGATACACCCAGATATGCGGTGCCTGCGGGGCAGCCTCCAGCGCCGGAATGCCGAGGATGTCCGAGCCATCCACCGCCGGGGTCCAGAGCAGTTCGACGCCTTCACCCAGATCGGCAACGAACCGGTCGCCGCGTGCAGTGAACTGCACGACATCGACCATTTCCCAATCGCGGTTCTTGCCGGTGTAGAAGCCGTAACCCTTGAGGCTGCCATTGGCCTGTTGCTCGACGCGCAGGCGTACGCGTGTTCTGGCTTGTTTGAGTGTGCTCAGTTGCTCATCGGTGTAGAGCGCGCTGTCGCCCAGGCTTGACGGCATCAGCAGCGCAACCAGCCCGACCAAGGGCGCAGCCACCGCACTGGAGACGAGCGCCGGCAGCGCTTCAAAAGCCGAGCCTGCCAAGGCCAGACTGCCAAACCCGATCGGGATCGCGTTGGCGCTGATTTTCTTGAGTGGAATGCCGCCGCTTGCGTCGGCTTCGCGAGCGCCGAGCAGGATCAGCTCGCCGTAATCCTTGAGGCTGTCGGTCGGCACCATGCCGGAAGGATTGCTGTAATCGATGATCGCATCCGGCAACTTGCAGGACTTGGCGAATACGCACCCGGCACGCACAGTTTCAGGTTTTTTCGCCGCCACTTCCCGGCTGCGCTCGAAAGCCTCCTGCCGCGCCAGCATCGCATCGTAGGCATTTTGCCCGGCTTCGCGCTCGGCCAGTTCAGCCGCCGTCATATACCGCCAGGTAACGTGATGTCCGTCGCCCTCCGGTGGGTTTTGCACCCGGGGAATGTCCTTGTACCGCGCCACTGATCGTCCCTTCGTTCACCATCGACAGCCCCTCGAAAGGAGTTGCACGACGTTATCGAAGCGGGGAAAGCGCGGCTGTAGGACGCGTCGCTAAAGACGTGGGGATTGTTCGCTGCTTAACTGAGAGGCGAAGAATCTGTGGCGAGGGAGCTTGCTCCCGCTGGGGTGCGAAGCACCCCCAAGAAGTGGGCATGCTGCGCAGTTCAGCGGGAGCAAGGGTTATTGCAGTTGTGAATTCTTGCGACTCGCCGCCGCCGTCACTGCATAACCAATCAGCGCCGCGAGAATCGAGCCGGTGAGGATGCCCATCCGATCCATTCCTGCGTAATCACTCACGCCGGGTTCGAAGGCCAGCGAGCCGACGAACAGGCTCATGGTGAAGCCGATGCCGCAGAGGATCGCGACGCCGAGGACCTGGCCCCAGTTGGCGCCTTGGGGCAGGGCGGCGATGCCGATCTTGACCGCCAGCCAGGTCAGGCCGAACACGCCGATGGTCTTGCCCAGCAGCAGGCCGATGGCGATGCCCATCGGTACGTCGTGGGTGAAGCTTTCGACGGTGACGCCGCTCAGCGACAGGCCGGCGTTGGCGAAAGCGAACAGCGGCAGGATGCCGTAGGCGACCCACGGGTGCAGCGCGTGTTCGAGGGTCAGCAGTGGCGACGGCTCGGCATTTTTCGTCCGCAATGGGATGCAGAAAGCCAGGGTCACACCGGCCAATGTGGCGTGGACACCGCTCTTGAGCACGCAGACCCAGAGGATCAGGCCGATGATCATGTACGGCCCGAGCTTGACCACGCCGAGCCGGTTCATCGCCACCAGCGCGGCAATGCAGGCCGCCGCCAGGCCCAGCGAAAGGGTCGACAGTTCGCCAGAGTAGAAAATCGCGATGATGACGATGGCGCCGAGGTCATCGATGATTGCCAGGGTCATCAGGAACAATTTCAGCGAGACCGGCACGCGCTTGCCGAGCAGCGCCAATACGCCGAGGGCGAAAGCGATGTCGGTGGCGGTCGGAATGGCCCAGCCACTCAGGGCGGCGGGGTTGTCGCGGTTGAGGAACCAGTAGATCAGCGCCGGCACCAGCATGCCGCCGATCGCCGCAGCGCCGGGCAGGACGATCTGCGAGGGCTTGGACAACTGGCCGTCGAGCACTTCGCGTTTGACTTCCAGACCGATCAGCAGGAAGAACAGCGCCATCAGACCGTCGTTGATCCATAGCAGCAGGGGTTTGGCGATTTTTAACGCGCCGATCTGCGCCACCACCGGGGTGTCGAGCAGGCCGGTGTACAGCCACGACAGCGGCGAGTTGTTGATGATCAAGGCGAGAATGGCTGCGGCGATCAGTAACAGACCGCTGGCAGCTTCCAACTGAAAGAAACGCGTGAAAGTGCTACGCAGAGGCAAGGTCGCTCTCCATCGATTGGTGAAAAAGGTGGGCTACCCTAACCCGTACCGTTAGTTGTTAAAACAAAAGTTATATTCTTTTTTGTTATATGGCGTTACAGGCTGTCTGGCTCGGAAGCATTGAGCCTAGCAGTTGCCTGACACATTGAGACTCAGCTGTATCTTTGCCGTCTGCGGGATATTTCCTAAGCTTGCGCAAGACCTTTTTCAGGAGACCCATCTCCTGTCCGATTCCATGAGAAACGAGACCATGAGCGACAACCGACAGTGGGCCCGCGAAGCCATCCGCATCATCGAGGCGGATTTCCAGCGCAGCGCCGACACCCACCTGATCCCTTTGCCGCTGCCCGGTTTTGCCGGCATCGAGTTGTATTTCAAGGACGAATCCAGCCACCCGACCGGCAGCCTCAAGCATCGCCTGGCCCGTTCGCTGTTCCTTTACGCGCTGTGTAACGGCTGGCTGAAACCCGGCGCGCCGGTGATCGAAGCGTCCAGCGGCTCGACGGCGATTTCCGAAGCGTATTTCGCGCGCATGCTCGGTTTGCCGTTTATCGCGGTGATGCCCGCGACCACTTCGAAAGAGAAGATTGCCCAGATTGCCTTCTACGGTGGCCAGAGCCATCTGGTGCAGGATCCGACGCAGATCTATGCCGAATCCGAGCGCCTGGCCCGCGAGCATGGCGGTCACTTCATCGACCAGTTCACCTACGCCGAACGCGCCACCGACTGGCGGGCGAACAACAACATCGCCGAGTCGATCTTCCAGCAGATGCGTTTCGAAAAACACCCTGAGCCGACCTGGCTGATTTCCAGCCCCGGCACTGGCGGCACCACCGCCACCCTCGGGCGTTACGTGCGCTATCGCCAGCATTGCACCCGCGTGTTGTGTGCCGATGCCGAGCGTTCGGTGTTCTTCGATTTCTATCAGAGTGGCGATGCGAGCCTGCGCCTGGACTGCGGCTCGCGTATCGAAGGCATTGGCCGGCCTCGAGTGGAAGCATCGTTTCTGCCAAAGGTCATCGATGCGATGGTCAAGGTGCCGGACGCATTGTCGCTGGCGGCCATGCATTATCTGGCGCAGCGTTTGGGGCGGCATGTCGGCGGCTCGAGCGGGACCAATCTGATCGGCGCCCTGATGGCGGCGCAGCAGATGAAAGCGGCGGGGCATTCTGGGTCAATCGTGGCGATCCTGTGCGATGGCGGCGAGCGGTATGCCGACACGTACTACGATCAGGATTGGCTGAAAGCACAGGGGTATGAACTGGGTGATTTGATTGCAGCGGTGGCGGCGAGTGCCGAGCGCGGGGAGGCGCTGCCGACCTCGGTGTTGCGCGCGAATATCTGACACGCCCCAATCAAATGTAGGAGCGAGCCTGCTCGCGATAACGGTGTGTCAGACGCCATAAATGCTGACTGACACGCCGCTATCGCGAGCAGGCTCACTCCTACAAGGGTTTTGTATCAGTCAGTAAGGCCGAGGATATCGCGAGCCACGGCCTCGGCAATGCGAATCCCGTCGACGCCCGCCGAGAGAATCCCGCCGGCGTAGCCCGCGCCTTCCCCGGCCGGGAACAGGCCCTTGACGTTCATGCTCTGCAGCGACTCGTTGCGGGTGATGCGCAGCGGCGACGAAGTGCGGGTCTCGATCCCGGTCAGCACGGCGTCGTGCAGCGAATAACCGCGAATCTGCTTTTCGAACGCCGGCAAAGCCTCACGGATTGCTTCAATGGCAAAATCCGGTAGCGCCAGAGCCAGATCACCCAGCGCCACGCCCGGCTTGTACGACGGCTCGACTTCGCCCAGTTCGGTCGAAGGCTTGCCGTTGATGAAATCGCCAACCAGTTGCGCCGGGGCCTTGTAGTCGCTGCCGCCAAGGATGAACGCGTGGGATTCGAGGCGTTCCTGCAACTCGATACCGGCGAGCGGGCCGCCCGGGTAATCGACTTCCGGGGTGATGCCGACGACGATGCCGGAGTTGGCATTGCGCTCGTTACGCGAGTATTGGCTCATGCCGTTGGTGACCACACGATTGGGCTCGGACGTCGCCGCGACCACGGTGCCGCCCGGGCACATGCAGAAGCTGTAGACCGAACGGCCATTTCTGGCGTGGTGCACCAGCTTGTAATCGGCAGCGCCGAGTTTCGGGTGGCCGGCGTATTTGCCCAGACGTGCACGGTCGATCAGCGATTGCGGGTGCTCGATGCGGAAACCCACCGAGAACGGCTTGGCTTCCATGAACACGCCACGGCCATGGAGCATGCGGAAGGTGTCGCGGGCACTGTGGCCGAGGGCCAGGACCACGTGTTTGGAATGCAGGGTTTCGCCGCTGGCCAGTTGCACGCCGAGCAGTTGGCCGTCTTCGATCAGCACGTCGGAAACGCGCTCCTGAAAGCGCACTTCACCGCCCAGTTCACGGATCTGCTCGCGCATGTTTTCGACCATGCCGGTCAGGCGGAACGTACCGATGTGCGGCTTGCTGACGTAGAGGATTTCTTCCGGCGCGCCGGCCTTGACGAACTCATGCAGAACCTTGCGCCCGAGGAATTTCGGGTCCTTGATCTGGCTGTAGAGTTTGCCGTCGGAGAATGTACCCGCGCCGCCTTCGCCGAACTGTACGTTGGACTCGGGATTGAGCACGCTTTTACGCCACAGGCCCCAGGTGTCCTTGGTGCGCTGACGGACTTCGGTGCCGCGCTCGAGAATGATCGGTTTGAAGCCCATTTGCGCCAGCAGCAGACCGGCGAAGATGCCGCACGGGCCGAAACCGACGACGATCGGCCGCTGGCCGAGATCGCTCGGGGCCTGACCGACGAATTTGTAGCTGACATCCGGCGCCACGTTGACGTTACGGTCGTCGGCGAACTTGGACAACACCCGGGCCTCATCGCGTACGTTGAGGTCGATGGTGTAGATGAAGCACAGTTCGGAGGACTTTTTGCGCGCGTCATAGCTGCGCTTGAACAAGGTGAAATCGAGCAGATCATCGCTGGCGATGCCCAGACGCTGCACGATGGCGGCGCGCAGGTCTTCTTCGGGATGGTCGATTGGCAGCTTGAGTTCGGTGATTCGTAACATGGCGGGATCCGGATTCGCGGGGCGCACAACTGCGCCAGGGCGTTTGAAGGCGGCGATTATAAGCCGCCGCGAGCGGATCCGTGGGGGAAAAACGATCAGTCGTTGCGCGCGCCGCCGAAATAGCCGCAGCCGCGCTGCACCTGACCGTCGATGCGCAACTCGGCGCTCATGTGCTGCACGCTGCCGGTGCTGCTGTCGACGCAGCGCTGCGGCGCGACCCATAATTCGATGCGCTGGTTGTTGGCTTCGCTGCTGAGATTGAAGCGGCCGTCGCCCAGTTGCTCTTCCACATAGGGCACGGCGAGCGGGGGCTGGCCGTCGCGCTCGATGACCATACCTTTGCCGCTGACCTTGGCGTTCCACTCCGGGCCATGGCCGGCGGCGCGCAGGATCAACAGTTTGAAATTCGGGTCATCGCAGGCTGTGCCCGAGCGTTCGACGCGATACAACTGGCCCAGGTCGAGGCGATCGCCGGAGACCTTGCCGCGCACATCGGCAAACAGCTTGCCTTGCTCGTCGGCGAGGGTGGCGGCCTCTTGCAGGACGCTGGTGCCGCCGATGTCATTGACCACCAGTTGCCGCTGCTCCTGACACGGCTGGAACACCAGTTTGCCGTCGGCGGCGGTCAGTTGCCCCTGCATCCGCGTCTGCCCGGCATGGGACACACTTGCACGCTGGCCGTCGAACAACTGGCAGGCGGCAAACAACGGTAGCAGGGCAACGAGGACGATCGAACGGGCAACACGCATCTTTGGCTCTCCAGACAAGTGCTGCCACGTTACGCAGCCTGACCCCCAAATGCAAAAGATCGCAGCCTGTGGCAGTTTCTGCAGGGAACCATAAAGCCCTGTGCAGGAGCTGCCGAAGGTTGCGATCTTTCGCTCTTAACCGACGTGAAACGTCTGTCCTGTTTGCAATCCCTCGACACTTTTCGCGTAGGCCAATGCGACGTCCGCTGCAGGAACCGACTTGAAGCCACGGAAATAGGGCGCGTATTTGCCCAGGGCTTCGGTCAGGACGGTCGGGCTCACCGAGTTCACCCGCAGGCCCCGCGGCAGTTCGATGGCGGCGGCGCGGACGAAGCTGTCGATTGCGCCATTGACCAGCGCTGCCGAGGCGCCGCTGCGAATCGGGTCGTGGCTGAGCACGCCGGTGGTGAAGGTGAACGAGGCGCCGTCATTGGCGTACTCGCGACCGATCAGCAGCAGGTTGACCTGGCCCATCAGTTTGTCTTTCAGGCCGAGGGCGAAGCTGTCTGCAGTCATCTCGTCCAGCGCTGCGAACGTCACGTTGCCCGCCGCGCAGATCAGCGCATCGAACTTGCCGGTCTGTTCGAACAGCTTGCGTATCGAGGCGCTGTCGCTGATATCCACTTGCAAGTCACCGCTGTTACGACCGATACGGATGACTTCGTGGCGTTGCGACAATTCTTTGTCCACCGCCGAACCGATGGTGCCGCCGGCGCCTATCAACAGAATTTTCATCGAGCTGTACCCCAAGTGAGTGAATGAGGTTTCAGTCTAGAGTGGTTTTTTCCGCGGATAAGCGCACTAATGGGCAACCTTTGGTTTTCAATTGGAAACAATCCATGAGCGAAATGGATGACCTCGCCGCATTCGCCGTGCTGATCGAGGCCGGCAGTTTCACCCTCGCGGCGCAGCAGTTGGGCTGCAGCAAGGGCCAGTTGTCCAAGCGCATCAGCCAGCTCGAAGCGCAGTTCGGTGTGGTGTTGCTGCAACGCACCACCCGCCGTTTGAGCCTGACAGCGGCGGGGGCGGCGCTGCTGCCGCAAGCGCAGGCACTGGTGGTTCAGGTTGAACGCGCACGGCAGGCTTTGGCGCGGTTGAAGGACGACATGGCTGGCCCCGTGCGCATGACCGTTCCGGTGTCGCTCGGCGAGACCTTCTTCGATGGCTTGCTGCTGGAGTTTTCCGGGCAATACCCCGAGGTGCAGATCGAGCTGGAGCTGAACAACAGTTATCGCGATCTGTCTCGCGACGGTTTTGATCTGGCGATTCGCGCCGAAGTCGCCAATGACGAGCGGCTGGTGGCCAAGCCGCTGTTGGCGTGGCACGAAATGACCTGCGCCAGCCCGGCCTACCTTGAGCGCTTCGGCGAACCGGCGGCGCCGCAGGCCTTGGCCGAGCATCGCTGCTTGCTCAACAGCCATTACAGCGGGCGCGAAGAGTGGTTGTATCACCAGCAGCATGAGTTATTGCGGGTGCGGGTGTCAGGCCCGTTCGCCAGCAACCATTACAGCCTGCTGAAAAAAGCCGCGCTGTCCGGCGCCGGCATCGCCCGTTTGCCGTCGTATCTGCTGCAATCCGAACTGGCTGACGGCCGCTTGCGCTGGCTGCTGCGCGATTATCAGACCCGACGGATGCCGATGTATCTGGTGCACCCGTATCAGGGCGGATTACCGAAGCGCACGCAGGTGTTGGCGGATTATCTGATGGGCTGGTTCAAGCGCAGTGGCGAGGCGCTGGATCGACTGCAGCGCTGAAAGCAATCCCCTTTGTAGGAGTGAGCCTGCTCGCGATCACGGTACATCAGCTACGAATTCATCAACTGACAGTCCGCTATCGCGAGCAGGCTCACTCCTACACTTCAGGTCAGCCTTGGAGGCGGCGAGCAATCAGGTGATCAATCGACAACTTGCCCGGGCCGGTCGCCATCAGGTACAGCAGCACCGCCGCCCAGGTGCCGTGGGTCGGGTAGGCATCCGGGTAGACAAACAGTTGAATGGTCAGGGTCATGCCGAGCAAAGCCAGCGCCGAAAACCGTGTGGCGAAGCCGAGCAGGATCAGCAGCGGGAACACATGCTCGGCAAACGCCGCCATGTGTGCGGCAATCTCCGGCGACAACAGCGGCAGGCTGTACTCGCTCTGAAACAGCGGAACCGTCGAATCAGCCAAGCGCGGCCAGCCCAGTTCAAATGTGCCGTCAAACAAGTCGACGGCCAGCCCTTCGATCTTGGTTTGCCCGGATTTCCAGAACACGGCGGCGATGGAAAAACGCGCGATGAAGGCAATCAGACTGAGAGGGATTTTTTCGAACGACGCGATGACGCGCAGGATCAGGCTGTTCATGGCAACTCCTTGTAATTGAGCCGGGTGATCGCGTTATGCGCAATCAACAGCGCGAGGGTTTGGGCGAGATCGAACGGCGGACTTTTCTCTGCTGCCACCAGCAGTGGTCGCCCTCCGGCAAGGTGACGAATAAACACGCTCGCCGCGGTCTCGAGAGCAAACACTTCAACATCGAGACCGTTGCGCAGCACCAGGGCGTGTTGGCCTTGATTCAGGCCAATGCCCGCCAGACTTTGCTCCTGCTGATGCGCGGCCCAGATCGCAACCACCGCATAGGCGGAGTCGAGCAAATGCAACGAAGGATGTAATTCGAAACACAGCTCGGTCAGCGACTGCGGATCGGCCAGCGCGGCGCTGACTTGCTCCGGGCGGATCGGCTGCGCATCGGCGGCGTGATAGGCGAGGGTGCGCAAATATTCGAGTCGCGCGACATCGGCCACATAAGGCACGCCGGCGATGGGTTCGAATTGCCCGATGAAGTTAGCGAAGCCCTCGCCGTAGCGGCTCATCAACGGACTCTGTGGCGGCTGACTGCGTACGAAAATCGCCGCCATGGCGCGGAAAAATTCCTCACCGACCAATTGCTGCACCACCGGATAACTGTCGGCCAGGGCATTGATCAGCGAGCTCTGCACATTGTTGCGATAGACCGCGAAACGCCGTGACGGATCGGCGCCGTTGCGGCTGCACAAGCCCTTGGGGTACGGCAGTTGCACATCGAGCAGGGCGGCGGCGAAGTCCGCTTGCGTGCTCATGCCGCACGCTCCGCTCGGCGCAACAGCGTATCGGCGTGCTGCGCTTCGGCAAGCAATACGTCGAAGGCCGGCAGGTGATTGTCACGTTCGATCAGCGTCGCCACCGGGCCGATCCGACGCAGCACTTGCCGGTACAGATCCCAGACAGCCTGATCAATCGGCGCGCCATGATCGTCGATCAGCAAGCGATCGCCGAGATTGTCGCGATCTTCAGCGAAGCCGGCCAGATGAATCTCGCCGACTGCGTGCAGCGGTAACGCATCGAGATAGGCCAGTGGATCGCGCTGATGATTGATGCATGACACGTAGACATTGTTGACGTCGAGCAACAAGCCGCAACCGCTGCGGCGGATCACTTCGGCGATGAACTCGGCCTCGTCGATCGTCGAATGCTGAAACGCCAGATAGGTCGCCGGGTTCTCCAGCAGCATTGTTCGTTTCAAGGTGTTCTGTACTTGATCGATATGCGCGCAGACGCGGTTCAGGGTCGGCGTGTCGTAGGCCAGTGGCAGCAGATCATTGAGGAACACCGGGCCATGGCTGGACCACGCCAGATGTTCGGAAAAGGCTTGTGGTTGATAGCGCTCGATCAGCTCGGCAAGGCGTTTGAGGTGCTGGCTGTCCAGCGGGCCTTCGCCACCGATCGACAGTCCGACGCCATGCAAGGACAGCGGGTACTGTTCGCCAATCAGACCAAGAAAATGATGAAACGGGCCGCCGGCCACCATGTAGTTTTCGGCGTGGACTTCGAAGAAACCGAGGTCCGGTACGGAGCCGAGCACTTCGAGGAAGTGCCCGGTCTTGAGCCCCAGCCCGGCGCGGGCAGGAAGCTCGGTGCGAGCGGCCTGAGTGCGCGGCAGGGACGGTTCGTGATGACTGAACATGGGCGTCACTCAGGCAGGCCTTGAATCAGGACTTGGCTTTGAAGGCTTCGAGCTGGCCGAAGCCGGTCGGCGAGGTTGTGCTTTCGGTGGTAGCGCAGGTGCCTTTAGGAACGAGTTTCCAGGCGTTGGCCTGATAGTCCGTTTTCGCCGTGCCAGCGCAGGTGGTGCCGGCACCTGCAGCGCAATCGTTCTTGCCTTTGAGGGCCACGCCGAAGCATTTTTCCATGTTGGCATCGGCGGCCTGGGCGGTGGAGACAGTGGCGATGCTCAGAGCGGAACCGAGGGCCAGAACCAGGGCGGTGGCGGACAGGGTGCGGGTAGTAGCAGTCATGATGTTTCTCCAGTTTTTTATCAGGGTTTCTGCAAGCGGTTTGCGCTTGCTTGTCCCTCTAGAGAACGGGTGGCGGGATGCGTTACACGCGGGGCTGAATTTTTTATAAAAATCTTCAGACCACCGCGTCCCCTGTAGGAGTGAGCCTGCTCGCGATGGCGTTTTGTCAGTCACTGCCGTTGCGACTGATACACCGCTATCGCGAGCAGGCTCACTCCTACAGGGGATTTGTGGTGGGCATGAAAAAAAACGGCCCGAAGGCCGTTTTTCTGTCCAGCGATAACATTCAACCGCCGAGGTACGCCTCGCGTACTTTCGGGTCGGTCAGCAGCGCTTCACCGGTGCCTTGCATGACCACGCGGCCGTTCTCCAGCACGTAGGCGCGGTCGGCAATTTTCAGCGCCTGGTTGGCGTTCTGCTCGACCAGGAACACCGTCACCCCGTCCTTGCGCAGCTGTTCGATGATGTCGAAGATCTGCTGAATGATGATCGGTGCCAGGCCCAGCGACGGCTCGTCGAGCAGCAGCAGCTTGGGCTTGCTCATCAGCGCACGGCCGATGGCGAGCATCTGCTGTTCGCCGCCGGACATGGTGCCGCCGCGCTGGTTGAAGCGCTCTTTCAGGCGTGGGAAAAGTCCGAGAACCTTGTCCATCTGTTCCTGATAGTCGCCCTTGTCGGTGAAGAATCCGCCCATGGACAGGTTTTCTTCCACGGTCAGGCGGGCAAATACCCGACGACCTTCCGGGACCACGGCGATGCTCTTGCGCATGATCTGCGACGAGTCCTGGCCGACCAGTTCCTCACCCATGTAGCGGATGCTGCCGCTATGCGCCTGCGGCGAACCGCACAGCGTCATCAACAGCGTGGATTTGCCGGCACCGTTGGCGCCGATCAGCGTCACGATCTCGCCCTGACGGACTTCGACGTTAACGCTGTGCAGGGCCTGGATCTTGCCGTAGAAGGTGGAAACGTTTTCGAACTGCAGCATTTACGCTTCCCCCAGGTAGGCTTTGATCACTTCAGGATTGTCGCGGATCTGTTCCGGCGTGCCGTCGGCCAGCGGAGTGCCCTGGTTGATCACGACGATGTGGTCGGAGATGCTCATGACCAGTTTCATGTCGTGCTCGATCAGCAGCACGGTGACGTTGTGCTCTTCACGCAACACACCGATCAGCGCCTTGAGGTCTTCGGTTTCCTTCGGGTTCAGGCCGGCGGCCGGTTCGTCGAGCATGAGGATCCGCGGGCGGGTCATCATGCAGCGGGCGATTTCCAGACGCCGTTGCTGGCCGTAGGCGAGGGTGCCAGCGGTGCGGTTGGCGAACTCTTTGAGGTTGACCTTTTCCAGCCAGTACTCGGCAAACTCCATCGCCTCGCGCTCGCTTTTGCGGAACGCCGGGGTCTTGAACAGGCCGGACAGGAAGTTGGTGTTCAAGTGACGGTGCTGGGCGATCAACAGGTTCTCGACCGCGGTCATGTCCTTGAACAAACGCACGTTCTGGAAGGTACGCACCACGCCTTTAAGGGCGATTTTATGCCCCGGCAGGCCCTGGATAGGCTCGCCGTCCAGCAGGATGCTGCCGCCGGTAGGCTGATAGAAGCCGGTCAGGCAGTTGAACACGGTTGTCTTGCCGGCGCCGTTCGGGCCGATCAGGGCAACCACCTGTTTTTCCTTGACGGTCAGCGCCACGCCGTTGACCGCCAGCAAGCCGCCGAAGCGCATGCTCAGATTTTCGACTTTAAGGATCTCGCGGCTCATTTGCGCAACTCCATGTGTGGGCGTTGCATCGGCAGCAGACCTTGTGGACGCCAGATCATCATCAGCACCATCAGCGCACCGAACATCAACATGCGGTACTCGCTGAACTCACGCATCATTTCCGGCAACAGGATCATCACGATCGCCGCCAGGATCACGCCCAGTTGCGAGCCCATGCCGCCCAACACGACGATGGCGAGGATGATCGCCGACTCGATGAAGGTGAACGATTCCGGGGTCACCAGACCCTGACGCGCGGCGAAGAAGCTGCCGGCGAAACCGGCAAACGCAGCGCCCAGGGTGAACGCGGAGAGCTTGATCACAGTCGGGTTGAGGCCCAACGCGCGGCAGGCGATTTCGTCTTCACGCAGCGCCTCCCACGCGCGGCCGATCGGCATGCGCAGCAGACGGTTGATGACGAACAGCGCGGCCAGCGCCAGCAACAGCGCAACCAGGTACAGGAAGATCACCTTGTTGATCGAGTTGTATTGCAGGCCGAAATACTCGTGGAACGTCTGCAGGCCTTCGGCGGCCTTGCGCTCGAAGGTCAGGCCGAAGAACGTCGGCTTCTCGATGTTGCTGATGCCGTTCGGGCCGCCGGTGATGTCAGTCAGGTTACGCAGGAACAGACGGATGATCTCGCCGAAGCCGAGGGTCACGATCGCCAGATAGTCGCCACGCAAACGCAATACCGGGAAGCCCAGCAGGAAGCCGAATGTCGCCGCCATCAGGCCGGCAATCGGCAGGCAGATCCAGAAACTCAGGCCGTAGTAGTGCGAGAGGAGCGCGTAGCTGTAGGCGCCGACGGCGTAGAAACCGACGTAACCCAGGTCAAGCAGGCCGGCCAGACCGACGACGATGTTCAGGCCCAGGCCGAGCATCACGTAGATCAGGATCAGCGTTGCGATATCCACCGCGCCACGGGAACCGAAGAACGGCCAGACCAGGGCGATCAGAATCAGCGCAATGATGAAATAGCGCTGGGTGGTCGGCAGGGTCAGGAAGTTGCTGGCCTTGGCCGGGATCAGCGGCATGCCCGGCGAGGAACGCCAGGCCTTGCTGATCTGCTGGTTGAACAGCACGCGCAAAAACATCAGCACCGAGCAGATCGCGATGGTCGCGAGTACCGCCGGGCTGGTGTTGTGCACTTCCAGATTGATGCCGACGATGGTCAGTTTCAGTCCGAGTACCGGGTAGGCCACCGCCCACACCAGCAAGGCACTGAACAGTGCCTGTTTAAGATTCCTAGTCATACTTTCTCAACCTCCGGACGGCCCAGAATGCCGGTCGGACGGAACAACAGCACCAGAACCAGCAGGCCGAACGCGACGACGTCCTTGTACTGGTCGCCGAAGATATCGGCACCGAACGCTTCCGCTACACCGAGCACCAACCCACCGAGCATGGCCCCGGGGATGCTGCCGATGCCGCCCAGTACCGCAGCGGTGAAGGCCTTGAGGCCGACGAGGAAACCGGCGTTCGGGTTGATCACGCCGTATTGCATGCTCAGCAGCACCGCCGCCACGGCGGCCAGCGCAGCACCGATGACGAAGGTCAGGGCGATGATGTTGTTGGTGTTGATGCCGAGCAGGTTGGCCATCTTGATGTCCTCGGCACAGGCGCGGCAGGCGCGACCCAGGCGGGAACGGGAGATGAACAGGGTCAGGCCGAGCATGGCGATCAGGGTCACGACGAACACCACGATCTGCATGTAGGAAATCAGCACTTCTTGTGCGCCACCCGGACCAAAGGCGAAGTTGCCCGGGATCAGGTTGGGGATCGCTTTGTCCTTGGAGTCTTGCGCCAGCAGAACGGTGTTCTGCAGGAAGATCGACATACCGATGGCGGAAATCAGCGGGATCAGACGGTTGCTGCCGCGCAGCGGGCGGTAGGCGATCCGTTCGATGCTGTAACCGTAGGAACTGGTGACGACGATGCTGGCGATGAACGCCGCGGTCATCAACAGCGGGACACTGTCGAGTCCCATCATGGTCAGCCCGGCGATGGCGATGAACGCCACGTAGGAACCGATCATGTACACCTCGCCGTGGGCGAAGTTGATCATTCCAATGATGCCGTAGACCATCGTGTAGCCGATGGCGATCAGGGCATACATGCTGCCAACGTTGAGGCCGTTAACCAGCTGTTGGAAGAAGTGATAGAGGTCAGGCATTACAGCGCTCCTAAAAACCTGTACGCATTTCACTGGTGGAGTCATTTTCCCGCCCGGCCCCGTGGATCTCTATCCACTTCGAACCCGGGTTTTGCCAGCGAACCGCTGATGACGGTTTTGAGATTTTCAGGTGGGCAGACTGGCGGATCACGCCAGCGCGGCCCTTACATTCGCAAAACAAAGCCCACGGCACGCCGTGGGCTTTATTGGCAGTCAGTCGGGCAAGGCCTTACTGAGGCGAAACTTCGGTTTTAGGTTTGCCGTTGTGCCACTCGTACACGACAAATTTGAAGTCCTTCAGGTCGCCCTTGTCGTCGAAGCTCAGGTCGCCGGTCGGGGTCTTGAACGAACCGGCGTGGATGGCTTCAGCGACTTTGGCCGCGTCTTCGGACTTGGCCGCCTTGATGCCTTCGGCAATCACGGTCACCGCCGAGTAGGACGGGAACACGAACGGACCGCTCGGATCTTCCTTCTTGGCTTTGAAGGCGTCAGCCAGAGCAACGTTGGCCGGATCCTGGTCGAAGGACTTCGGCAGGGTCACCAGCAGGCCTTCGGAGGCGTCCTTGGCGATCTGGGTGATCGAGTCGTTACCCACGCCTTCCGGACCCATGAACTTGGCTTTCAGGCCTTTTTCCTGAGCCTGACGCAGAATCAGGCCCAGCTCCGGGTGGTAGCCGCCGTAGTAGACGAAGTCGACGTTGGCTTGCTTGAGCTTGGCGATGATTGCGGAGAAGTCCTTGTCACCAGCGTTGACGCCTTCGAAGACGGCAACCTTGGTGCCTTTCTTCTCGAGGGTCGATTTGACGGCGGTGGCGATACCTTCACCGTACTGCTGTTTGTCGTGCAGCACGCCAACCACTTTAGGTTTCACGTAATCGGCGATGTAGTTGCCGGCGGCAGGGCCCTGGGCGCTGTCGAGACCGATGGTACGGAAGATCATTTTGTAGCCACGGGCGGTGATGTCCGGGCTGGTGGCAGCCGGGGTGATCATGATCACGCCTTCGTCTTCGTAGATGTCCGAAGCGGGCTGGGTGGAGCTGGAGCACAGGTGACCGACCACGAACTTGACGCCGTCGTTGACGACCTTGTTCGCTACCGCTACCGCTTGTTTCGGATCGCAGGCGTCGTCGTATTCAACGGCTTCGAGCTTCTTGCCGTCGACGCCGCCCTTGGCGTTGATCTGCTCGATGGCCATTTTTGCGCCACTGAACTGCATGTCGCCGTACTGGGCTACTGGACCGGTCTTGGGGCCGGCGATACCGATTTTGATGGTGTCAGCTGCGAGCGAATGGCTGGCAAACCCGGCCAGAACCATAGCGGCAAACAGTTTGGAAATCTGCTTAGTAGCCTTAGTCATAGTGCTCCACTCTTACTGTTGTATTTTTTAGAGTTCTGGCGCCGTAGCAGCAGAACCGGGTCAGATATCTTCGCGATACCCTCCGGAAAATGCCCCGGCAACTGTACCGGTACAGTGTAGAGCGCCGCTTGATCAACTGGGAAGCAGGCGCCACGGGGCAAAACTTGAGGGTGTCGCATTTTTGAATGAAAGAGACAGAATTGCGGCGGGGCAATCGGGGGCATATATCCCGAAAGGCAGCATTCCCTGGCCTTCCTGCTTTTTTCGTTCGGTGAAGCCATTTGCAACCGGGTTTTTCTGACGGACCACCGACGTTATCATTCGCGTCGATTTCTTTTCCGGACAGCTCCCATGAATCAAGAACCTAGCACCCTCTATGCCAAGCTGCTTGGTGAAACGGCATCAATTACCTGGAAAGAGCTGGAGCCGTTCTTCGCCAAGGGTGCCCTATTGTGGGTCGACCCCGACCTTGATTTGATCGCTGCCGCCGAGGCCGTAGCATCGGACGAGGGCGAGAAAGTCGCGGCCTGGCTGGCCGAGGACAAGGTCGCCAAGCTGTCTGAAACGCGGGCGCTGGATATTTTCGAGCGTGATCCGCAGCTGTGGGCTGTAGTGGTTTCACCGTGGATTCTGATCCAGGAAAGGGCGGTCACTTCGGGTGATGCACCTTGATGGTGCGACGGGGCGTCTTCGAAAAGTGTGTAGCCGAGTAGCGTGATGGCACCTTGCCGTGGAGAAACACCACGCCTCACGGTGACGTAAACGTAACGGGAACAGTTCATTGAGCGGCCGGACGGTCGCTTAATTGTTTCTGGATGTTGGTTCAGCAGAATTTTCGGTGTTTGAAGGGCCTCATCGCGAGCAGGCTCACTCCTACAGGGGAACGCATTCCGAAATGTAGGAGTGAGCCTGCTCGCGATTGAGACGACCCGGTCTTTGATCAGACCGAGTAAGTCTTCCCGGTATGATTATTCAGCGAAATCACCTTGGTCTTGCCAATCCGGTGGCGGTAGATCTCGCGCAAATACTTGATCGACTTCTTCACGCAATCACGCGACAGGCGGATGTCATTGATCGAGACGAACTTGTCTTTGTCGTTGATCAGCTCGCGATACTTTTTCTCGTACATCGGTTTGATCGCGTACCAATTGGTGTCGAGGATCTTCGCCGGGTTTTCGAATTCGTTGAGCAGGTCGTCGATACGCGCTTCGTCGAAATCTTCCTGAATGATGAAGTCGAGAATCGAGTTGTCCAGCGTCTCGTCGAAACGGTACGGGTTCTTCGCGAAACAGCGCTTGATGAACGCCACGATCAAGGTCAGGAAATCGTCCGACAGGCATGGGCTCTTGGCGATCAGCGTGGTCAGCGACAGGTTGGCCGAAGCGCCGATCACCAGCGCGTAGCGCTTGAGCGTGGTGTTGGGGAACAGGCTGTTGAGGTGGGTCTTCAACCGGTTCAGGTCCATGTACGACAGCTTGTAGTCCTTCGGCAGCGAGACGATCGAGACCACCGACGAGCAGTTCTTGAAGAAGTGCAGGTCGTGCAGCGCGGCGGCGTCGTAACCGGAGTTCTTGTATTGCTCCAGCGAAGCGCGATAACGCTTGGATTCGATCGGCAGCAGGCTGATGCCTTCGATGGCCTGGGTGACCTTGTTGAAGTGCGGCAGGTCGATCGAACGGAAAAACAGATCGTCGATGTTCAAGCGCTGCGGCTCTTTATCGAAGACCTTGAACTTGTCGCTGCTCGGCGGCGGCGTTTCCGGCACCACCGACTCGGCGTAGGCAATCGCCACCGGGCCGGCCAGACTCATGAACAGGTCGTTGGCGTCCAGGCGGATGGTTTCGCCGATGTCGATGCCGGCGCGGCGGAAGTAGTTCTGGTCGTAGTCAGTGGTGACTGCCTGCGCCGTCAGAATGTTGAAGATCTGCTGGGAGATGTACTGGTTGGCGTGCTTCTCCATGGCATTGACATCAATGTTCTGGATGTTGCCGTCATCGCTTTCTTCGGCGTAACGCATGATGTCGTTGGAGATCAGCATCATCGCGTTCCACGGGCGGATACGCCCCATGACGCTGGCTTCGCTGCTGTCCTCGTTGGCGAAGTTGTAGGAGAAATCCCACTCCTCCGACAGGTATTTGCACAACAGGCGCCCGGCGTTGATGTGCAGGGCTTCGGACATTTCGCTGCGGTGATCGGAAATGTTCGGCAGCACGCAAATGCCGCTGGTGAAGATCGGTTCGAACACAAACGAATGGCCGCTCTTGCCGTCGTGCTCGTCCATCGGTTTGGTATCGAAGGTCTTGTTCATGTACGAGTGCTGCTGCGCCAGACCGAACTCCGAGGCCATGCCGGAACCGGTACCGCCGCCGGCACTGAAGATCGAGAAGTACAGGCGCGACTGGTTGGCCTTGATCCCGCAGCTGTCGATCAGGTACGAGTGGATCATTTTCCAGTCAGGGCTGGAGAAGCGCTGGGTGTCCTTGTTGAGGATGATCTTCGCCAGGTACTGGCCGAGGATCGGCGCGTTACCGGCGCCGCCGGCGTGGACTTCGGACAAGTCCATGATCTTCATTTTGCTGTAGTCGCGCAGGAAGCCGCTTTTCTCGCCCTTGCGCGAGAAACGGATGCGCCCGGCGATGTCCTTGTCGAGGTCGCCGAGCATCACCAGTGGTTCGACCAGGAATACCGGTTTGGTCGATTTGCTGGTGCCGATGCGCAGATTGTTCTTGATCCACTGCGCCGGGCTGTAGCCCTTGTCGGCCAGACGCCGGTCAGCCGGGCGGTCTTCGTTGTTGAATTCGTTGAGGTAGAACTTGCGCGCGTTGTACACCAGTTCCGCCACGTCGAGGGCGATGTTGGAGCCGCAGCGACCGAGGCCGATCAGGCACACCGAAGGAAATTCCTGGTCGCTGTGCTGCTCGTTGTCGCCTTCCAGATGCGCCGGGCGCGGAAATACCGAGTCGCGCAGACCGTCGAGGTTATCGAGGATGCGGTCGGTGTTGGTTTCGGTGAAGTACAGGTATTGCTGGGTCGACAGCGGGCGCGAAGGCTGCGCGGGTCGGGACAGTGACGCGCTGTTCGCGGCGGGGCTCAGGGTCAGATCGGCTGTTGCACTGGCGGGATTGTTTTTGGAGGTCATGGTGCGCCATTTACCTGGACTGGGTTGGCTCGCCGCACAGTGCCGGCGAACCTCACGGAATAAGATCTCGCGTCTTGTGTGCGCGAATACGGCCCGGGCGTCGTGGTGCTGGCTGCTTTGGTCGCCGGGCGGAATCCTTTCCTGATCGTTGATGAATCGGCCATGATTCGGTGATCTTTAATGGAAAAGAGGCAAAATGATGTCAACGCTACCTTCGTTGGGGTTTGCCGGAATCGGCCTGATGGGCCTGCCGATGTGCCAGCGTTTGCTGGCGGCGGGTTATCCGCTGACCGTGTGGAACCGCAACCCGGACAAGTGCGCACCGCTGGTTGCGGTCGGCGCCCGGCAAGTGACGAGCCCCGCCGAACTGTGTGCGCACGCTGACATCGTCATGCTTTGTCTGGCCGATACTGCCGTGGTGCGTGACGTGGTGTTTGGCGCTGGCGGTGTCGCCGAAGGTGCGAAAAACGGCCAGCTGTTGGTGGATTTCTCCAGCCTTGAACCGACCGCGACTCGCGAGATGGCCGCAGCGCTGGCCGAGAAAACCGCCATGGCCTGGCTCGATTCACCGGTGTCCGGCGGCGTGGCGGGGGCCGAGGCCGGCAGTCTGGCGATCATGGTCGGCGGTGCGGCGGCGGAGCTCGAACGGGTACGCCCGGTGCTACTCAACCTGGGTCAGCGCGTCACGCACATGGGCGGCATCGGCGCCGGGCAGGTGACCAAGGCGTGCAACCAGATGATCGTTGCCTGCAATGCGCTGGTGATCGCCGAAGTGGTGGCGTTGGCCGAGCAGGCCGGGGTCGATGCCCGTCTGATCGCCGAAGCGCTGGCCGGTGGTTTCGCCGATTCGAAGCCGTTGCAGATCCTCGCCCCGCAAATGGCCGAGAGCCGTTTCGAGCCGATCAAATGGCACGTGCGCACGCTGCTCAAGGATCTCGACACGGCGGTGAAATTTTCCCGCGAACAGGGTTCGGCGACGCCAATCAGCGGATTGGCCGCACAATTGATGCGCCTGCATGGGGCGCAAGGCTTTTTAGCGCAGGATCCAGCGACACTGGTGCAAATGTATCGCGGGCCAGACTCAGAGGATTGATCCCGAGCACGGGTTTGCGCTGGTTGATTTCATCGAGCACCGCGCGCAGTTCGTCCAGCGGCACCGGGCGGCTGAGCAGATAGCCCTGAATGAAATCGCAGCCCGAACGCTCGAGAAACTCATATTGCTCCAGGCTTTCGACGCCTTCTGTGACCACTTGCAGATGCAGGGTATGCGCCATGACGATGATCGCCTGGACGATCTCCATGTCCGCCGTGGCGGTGGGAATATCGAGGATGAACGAGCGATCGATCTTCAGAGTATTCAGCGGCAGGCGCTTGAGGTAGGCCAGCGATGAGTAGCCGGTGCCGAAATCATCGATCGACAGCGACACGCCGAGGGCACGGATCTGCCGCAGCAGTACCAGGGTGTTGGCGATATTGCCCATCAAAGCGTTTTCGGTAACCTCCAGTTCAAGGCGTTCCGGCGCTACCCCGGCGGTGCGCAACGCGTGTTCGATCTCCTCGGCCAGCTCTTCCCGCGCCAGATTCAGTGGCGAGCAGTTCCAGGCGATTTTCAATTCTGCACAACCATGCCGCGACAGTTCGCCAAGATCCTTGCAGGCGCGGCGCAGCACCCAGTTGTCCAGTTCGGCGATCAGACCGTTGTTCTCGGCGATACCGATAAAGCGATCGGGCGTGAGCAAGCCGTGAAGCGGATGCTGCCAGCGGATCAGCGCTTCGAGCTTGGTCACACGCCCGGTTTTCAGTTCGAAGATCGGCTGGTAGTAAAGCATCAGCGCGTTGTCTTCCCGTAGCGCGCCGCGCAGTTCTTCTTCCAGTTGCAGCTCACAACTGGCGCGGGTCTTCAGGCTGGAATTGAAGAAATGCAAGCCATTGCGCCCGGCGCCCTTGGATTGGTACAGCGCCAGGTCGGCGTGCTTGAGCAGCTCTTCGCAGGTGGTGCCGTCTTCGGGAAACAGGCTGATGCCGATGCTGGTGGTCATCACCATGCGCCGCCCCGCCAGTTCGATCGGCTCTTTCATCTTGTGCATGATGCGCTGCGCCATGCCGCGCGCCTCTTCGCGGTCGCGCAGGCTGATAAGGATGCAGAACTCATCGCCGCCGAACCGCGCGACCACGTCTTCGTGGCTGCGCACCGAGCTCTTGATGTGTTGGGCGATGACTTTGAGCAGCGCATCCCCAGCATCATGGCCGAGGCTGTCGTTGATGCGCTTGAAATGGTCGATGTCGAGAAACATCACCGCGAGCATGCCACCTTCGCTGGTTTTCTGGCTGAGCTTCTCGGCGAACATCTGGTTAAAGCCACGGCGGTTGATCAGGTTGGTCAGCGCGTCGTAATTGGCCGCTTGCTGCAGGGACATGCGCGCCTGATCGAGCTGGCTGAGCAGGGCGTTGACCCGGCGCAGATCGTTGTCCTTGTTTTGCAGTTTCTTGTCGGCGAGGGCGGCGCTGATCGCACTGCCGAGGATCAACAGGATGATCAGCGCCACGGTCAGGCCCAGTTGCAGATGCCCGGTTTCGCCGCCGCTCGCTGCCAGAGCGCCTTCGGGAAGCACCAGATCCAGGGCAGCCATGCCGGTGAAGTGCATGCTGATGATGCCGGCACCGAGGATCAGCGCCGCGCTGTACTTGAGCAATTGGTGCGCGACGCCGCTGCCTTCGCTCAGATAACGCGCCACCCACAGCGCGGCGAAACTCGCGCCGATGGCAATCAGCACCGACAGCGCGAACAGTCCTGGCTGATAGTAGGCGGTGGCGCTCGACTTCATCGCTGCCATGCCGACGTAATGCATCCCCGCGATGCCCAAGCCGATGACGAACGCAGTTTTGAGACAATGCAATGCGCTTGGCTGGACCTCGCTCAGAGTGTGCATGGCCAGCCATGAGGCGAGCAGGGCGATCAGCAAAGAGAAAAGGGTGATGCCGAGGTCGTACTGAATGTCGATCGCTGTCTGGAAAGCCAGCATGCCAATGAAGTGCATGGCCCAGATGCCGCCGGCCAGGCACGTCGCGCCGATCCAGCGCCAGATCCGCCGCGATCCCGGATCTTCGGCATGCACGACGCGCTCAGCCATGTCGAGGGTGGCGAAGCTCGCCGCGCAGGCGACCAGATAGGCCACCAGCACCAGCAAGGGATTGTGACTGCAATCGAGGAGTATCTGCCCGCTCGCCGGCAGCTCGGCAACAAACTGCAAACCAAGCCACTCCATAGCGTGCCCCGTCTCGGATTCATCTGGCCCGTGCGTCAATCCAACGCAGGCGAATGCAAGGAGTATAGAGGCGGTTTCCAAGCTGCAAGGCGTAGTGGCACATTGGTGGTAACGATTTTGCCATTAGCCTCATAGCGATTCGCGCTAAGGCTCAGGCAATGCGCTCCAGCGGCAGGTCGTTCCAGTGTGGCGGCAAGGGTGGCAAGCCGTGGGCGGCGCGGGCCTTGTCGCAGTCGGGGTTGTGCTCGCCGTTCTCCCATGACGCCTCGAACTCGCGGCAGGTGCTCGAGCGTTTGTCATAGATCGTGCAGGCCACAGCGCTGCCGACCTCACCCGCCAGAGACGTACAACGCGCCGGCTTGCGGTCGGTGCCGATCATCGCCACTCGGCTCGGGGTGATCTGTGCGACCAGTTCATCGGGCACCGTCCCGCCAGCGGATGAGCACTCACCCCAGAAAAAAGACACGCGAAAATGGGAACAGCAGGCACCGCAATTCAGACACGGACTGGCTTCGGACATGGGCGGGGGTATCAAAGGGATTGATCGGAAGATCCGGACGGATCCGGCGGCCATTCTAGGCGTTGCCATGGCGTTGGGAAGGGGGGCGCGAAACTATTTTTTTGTCGCCGGATTTTGCCGGAAAAGCCCCGTATGGCGGGGGATTCCAGACTTATCAAGGGCTTACGTTTCGTTACACTGCGATGGGCCGATATCAGGCTGACGAATGATGACAGACAGTCCCCGCGCGCCTGACTAGATTGCAGGTTCCGGGCTCGACGCGCTGGCAGTGAAGCCCTCATAACAATAAAGAGACGGACCCATGCAGAACTCGACCCAAGCGGCGAATGCCTGGCGCATTCTGTTCCTGCTGTTCCTCGCCAACCTGTTCAATTTCTTCGACCGCACCATCCCGGCGATCATCATCGAACCGATCCGCATGGAATGGCACCTCAGCGACTTTCAGCTGGGCATCATCGGCACCGCGTTCACCGTGGTTTATGCGATTGCCGGCCTGCCGCTGGGGCGCATGGCCGACACCGGTTCGCGCAGCAAACTGATGGGCTGGGGCCTGGCGACGTGGAGCGCGCTGACCGCCGTCAACGGTCTGGTCGGCAGTTTCTGGAGCTTCCTGATCGTGCGCATGGGCATCGGCATCGGTGAGGCCAGTTACGCACCAGCGGCGAACTCGTTGATCGGTGACCTGTTTCCCGCACACCGTCGGGCACGGGCGATGGGCATCTTCATGCTCGGCCTGCCGCTGGGGCTGCTGCTGGCGTTCTTCACCATCGGCGCAATGGTCAAGGCCTTCGACAGCTGGCGCGCGCCGTTCTTCATTGCCGCCGTGCCGGGGCTGATCCTCGCGGTTTTCATGTTCTTCATCAAGGAGCCGAAACGCGGTGCGGCTGAAACCGTGCAGGTCTCGCAAGAGAGGGTCGACAAGCCGATCCGTCGCGTCCTCGCCGTGCCGACTTTCCTGTGGCTGGTGATGGCCGGGCTGTGCTTCAACTTCGCCACCTATGCCTGCAACTCGTTTCTGGTGCCGATGCTGCAGCGCTATTTCCTCATGCCGTTGCAGGAGGCGGCGGTGGCCACCGGATTTATCGTCGGCGTCACCGGGCTGGTCGGGCTGACTCTCGGCGGCTGGATCGCCGACAAGATTCATCAGCGCTTCGCCAGTGGGCGCCTGTTGTTTGCGGCGTTCAGTCTGATCATCTCGACCTTGTGCACGGCGTGGGCGCTGCATGCCGGACGCGTCGAGATCGGCGTGTTCGTTGCGGTGTTCAGCGTCGGCTGGCTGTTCGCCTACAACTTCTACACCTGCGTGTACACGGCGATTCAGGACGTGGTCGAACCGCGCCTGCGGGCGACGGCGATGGCGTTGTTCTTTGCCGGTCTGTATTTGCTGGGGGGCGGGTTAGGGCCGGTAGTCGTCGGTGGGCTGTCGGATCACTTCGCGCACACGGCGATGCTGTCGGCGGGCGCTGAGCAGATGACCGAAGCGTTCAAGGCAGTCGGTCTGCATGACGCGATGTACCTGATTCCGGTCGCGCTGTTTTTGACCATGGTCTTTCTGTTTCTGGCATCGCGCTGTTTCGTGCGGGATGCGCAGCGGATGAAGGACGGGTTGGTGGCGGTGGTTGAGCCAGAAATTTCTGCGGCGACTGCTTAAGATCAAAAGATCGCAGCCTTCGGCAGCTCCTACAGGAGGAACGCATTCTCCCTGTAGGAGCTGCCGAAGGCTGCGATCTTTTGCTTTTTGCTTCTGAAATAAAAAAGGCCCGCATCACTGCGGGCCTGTTTGTTTTCAGCGGTGGAGCAGGGCGGTTAGCCCGCCACCAGCACCCGAATCGCTTCCAGGCGCAATGCCGCTTTGTCCAGCATCGCCAGACCCTGTTCACGCTGAGTGCGCAAGGCTTCCAGTTCGCTGTCGCGCACGGTCGGGTTGACCGCTTGCAACGCGGTCAGGCGCGCCAGTTCTTCGTCGGTGTCGGCGGCCAGACGGCGGCGCGCTTCGGCCACACGTTCGGCGTGACGCGGGGCGATCTTTTCTTCGCCGGCGTTGATCCGAGGTGTCAGCTGATCGCGCTGGGCCTGGATGAACTTGTTGGCGCTGGCGCGCGGCACGCTTTCCAGCTGGTCGTTGAGGGTTTCGAAGGAGACCCGTGGCGACAGGTCATTGCCATTGGCGTCGAGCAGGCAGCGCAGTGCCGCCGGTGGCAGGTAGCGCCCCAGTTGCAGCGAACGCGGTGCGACCACTTCGCTGACGTAGAGCAATTCCAGCAACACGGTGCCCGGTTTCAGCGCCTTGTTCTTGATCAGCGCGACGGCGGTGTTACCCATCGAGCCGGACAGCACCAGGTCCATGCCGCCCTGCACCATCGGATGTTCCCAGGTGATGAACTGCATGTCCTCGCGCGACAGCGCCTGGTTGCGGTCGTAGGTGATGGTCACGCCTTCGTCGTCGCCCAGCGGGAAACTGGCGTCGAGCATCTTTTCACTCGGCTTGAGGATCAGGGCGTTTTCCGAATGGTCTTCGCTGTCGATGCCGAACGCGTCGAACAGGGTTTCCATGTAGATCGGCAGGGCGAACTGGTCGTCCTGCTCGAGGATCGCCTCGACCAGCGCTTCACCTTCGCCAGCGCCGCCGGAATTGAGTTCCAGCAGACGGTCGCGACCGGTGTGCAGCTCGGCTTCGAGACGTTCACGCTCGGCACGCGCTTCGTCGATCAGCGCTTGCCACTCGCCGTCGTCCGCTTCTTCGAGCAGCGGCAGCAGGCGCGGGCCGAACTGATGCTGCAAGGCGTTGCCGGTCGGGCAGGTATTGAGGAACGCGTTGAGCGCTTCGTGGTACCACTGGAACAGGCGCTGTTGCGGACTGGTTTCCAGGTACGGCACGTGCAGTTCGATGATGTGCTTCTGGCCGATCCGGTCGAGACGACCGATGCGCTGCTCGAGCAGGTCCGGGTGCGACGGCAGATCGAACAGCACCAGATGGTGAGCGAACTGGAAGTTGCGACCTTCACTGCCGATTTCCGAGCAGATCAGCACCTGTGCGCCGAACTCTTCGTCTGCGAAGTAGGCGGCGGCGCGGTCGCGCTCAAGGATGTTCATGCCTTCGTGGAACACCGTGGCCGGGATGCCGGAACGCACGCGCAGGGCGTCTTCCAGGTCCATCGCGGTTTCGGCGTGGGCGCAGATCACCAGCACTTTGGTGCGCTTGAGCATTTTCAGCTGATCGATCAGCCACTCGACGCGCGGATCGAACTTCCACCAGCGCTCCTCTTCACTGGCGTCCGGCTGCGCCTGGAAGCTGACTTCCGGATACAGCTCGGCGTGTTCGCCCAGTGGCAGTTCGAGGTATTCGGCCGGGCACGGCAGCGGGTACGGATGCAGTTTGCGCTCCGGGAAACCCTGCACCGCGGCACGAGTGTTGCGGAACAGCACGCGGCCGGTGCCATGGCGATCAAGCAGTTCACGGACCAGGCGCGCACTGGCTTCTGTGTCGCCATCGTTGACCGCGGTCAGCAGCGCTTCGCCTTCGTTGCCGAGGAAACCGTGAATGGTTTTGTGCGCTTCGGCCGAGAGACGGCCCTTGTCGAGCAGTTCCTGCACGGCTTCGGCCACCGGGCGATAGTTCTCGCTCTCGGCGCGGAACGCGGCCAGGTCGTGGAAACGGTTCGGGTCGAGCAGGCGCAGACGGGCGAAGTGACTGTCCTGACCGAGTTGTTCCGGGGTCGCGGTGAGCAGCAGCACGCCGGGAATCACTTCGGCCAGTTGTTCGACCAGCGAATATTCCGCGCTGGCCTTGTCTTCGTGCCACACGAGATGATGCGCTTCATCGACCACCATCAGATCCCAACCGGCGGCGAACAAGGCGTCCTGCGCCTTCTCGTCATCGACCAGCCACTCCAGCGCAACCAGCGCCAGTTGCGTGTCTTCGAACGGGTTGGTGGCATCGCTCTCGATGAAGCGTTCTTCGTCGAACAGCGCGACCTGCAGGTTGAAACGGCGGCGCATCTCCACCAGCCATTGATGCTGGAGGTTTTCCGGGACCAGGATCAGCACGCGATTGGCGCGGCCCGAGAGCAACTGGCGGTGGATGACCAGACCGGCCTCGATGGTTTTACCCAGGCCCACTTCGTCCGCCAGCAGTACACGCGGGGCGATACGGTCGGCGACTTCACGGGCGATGTGCAACTGGTGCGCGATCGGCTGCGCCCGCACGCCGCCCAGGCCCCACAGCGAGGACTGCAACTGGCGGCTGGTGTGTTCAAGGGTGTTGTAGCGCAGGGAGAACCACGGCAGCGGATCGATCTGCCCGGCGAACAGACGGTCGCTGGCCAGGCGGAACTGAATGAAGTTCGACAGCTGGGTTTCCGGCAGAGTGACGACTTCGTTCTGCCCGTTGAGGCCGTGATAGACCATCAGCCCGTCGACGTCGTCGACCTGCTGCACAGTCATCTTCCAGCCTTCGAAATGGGTGATGGAGTCGCCGGGCGAGAACCGCACACGGGTCAGGGGCGCATTCCGTAGCGCGTACTGGCGGGTCTCGCCAGTGGCCGGGTAAAGCACGGTCAACAAGCGGCCGTCCTGTGCCAGAACGGTGCCTAAACCAAGCTCTGCTTCGCTGTCACTGATCCAGCGTTGCCCCGGTTGATACTGCTGCGCCATGCTGCCTGACTCCCACCTTGAAAAAGCGGGCTATCTTAACGGAATGACGGCTTCAGGGCCAAAGATTACTGGCGTAGGAGCTGCCGAAGGCTGCGATCTTTTGATCTTTGGGAACACTTGGGTTTTGCGTTGTCCCATGAAAGATCGCAGCCTGCGGCAGCTCCTACGGGTGCGAGGTGCATCACACAATTACGACAGGCGGCTCAAGGCGCCTGCACCCCAGCCGATAGCCTGCAGACAGGAGACCTTTATATGTTGCCACCGATGCTCCCCTTGAGCGCTGTGCCGATCACTTCCCAGCAGGATCCGATCCGCCAGCGGCCGGACATTCCGCCTGTGGTGCCGGTGCAGGAAAGCTCCAACGAAAGCACGATCGATCTGCAGAAGCGTGATCCGGAAGAGGATCGGCTGCTCGCCCGCGAGGAACAACGCCGTCAGCAGGAACGTGATCGTCGGCGCCGCGAGGCGGACGAAGATCCTGAAGAGCATCTGGCCGTGCCGGGCACCGAGCTGAACGCTGACAATACCGTGCCAGTGGTGCCGCTGATTGACGATCAGCCGCGTCAGGGGCTGTGGGTCGACATCGAGATTTGAGCTGTCACTGGTCAGCGCCAGCGCCACGCGGCATGATTGGCGCAATCCTGCCGGTGATCGGCAGCTGTGATCTCTTTTGCGATGTGCCGAACGCCATGAGCCAAGACGACAAACTGATCGACCTCAACACCGAACGCGCCAAGCGTGTGCATGACCTCAACGAAAAGCGCCTGAACGAAGTGCGCAACGCCTTCGAGCAGGCGATGCCGTTGGGAAAAACCAAGAAAAAGTCGAAGAACAAACCGAAAAAGCGTTGATCTCCCGCCGCATCCATTGATGCAGGTCAGTTATTTCCCCTCCTTTGATTCCCTTCCTTGCGGATATTGATCCTGGTCAATGTGCGCGCCTGTGTGTTTGCTAATTTGAACCCATCGCAGCAAAGCAGGGCCAGGAGGCCAGTCATGTTTTTCGATAACGTGGTGTTTGCCGGGGTTCTGACGGTGGGGCTCATGGTGCTGTTTTTTGCAGGGTTTGGATTTTTTATCTGGAAGGATGCGCATAAGCGGCGCAAGTGAGTTCTTCGGGATTTGATGGGCACGCAAGGCATTTTGGGGCGACTTCGGTTGCCCCTTTTTTTTTGGTCGTGGCGGCCTGTGGGCCGACCAGGCTCTGGTTGGTTTGGGTGAATATCCGGATGTTTCGCTGCGGCGGCTGGCGGTTTCGCCCTTACGGCGAGGCACTTTTTCCAGACGCCGAAAAAGTACCCAAAAAGGCTTGCTCCTGCGTTCGGCCCTCGCAGGCTCGGGTTCCTTCGCTGCGGGATCGATCCGGGCGCAGCGGCTCCGGTTTGCTTCGCTGCACCTCCTTCCGCTGTGTCTGGCTGCGCCAGACGGTCGCTGCGCTCCCACGCCCGGATCAATCCCTCCGCTCAGCCTTCCGAAGTCGCCCGTGGATCAAGATCAAGAGCACTCGAGCTAACGCTCATTGTTGAGTGGTGAAAAGCGTGTGGTGTGCTTTGGATCTGTGTTGGATTCGCCCCTCACCCCAGCCCTCTCCCGAGGGAGAGGGAGCCGATTTGCGGGTTTTTCAGAATCTGCATTCGACTCGGTATCTCACGTCAGCGTATTTCGCCTAAACACCTCGGTCAGTCCCCTCTCCCTCTGGGAGAGGGCTAGGGTGAGGGGCTCTCGATTTGGCTTTGGCTTTGGCTTTGGCTCTTGCTCTTGATCTTTTGCCCCTTCGGCAGGCTTCGTTACGGGATTGATCCGGGGGTGGGAGCGCAGCGACCGTACGACGCAGTCGTACACAGCGAGTGTAGGTGCAGCGGAGCAAACCGGAGCCGCTGCGCCCGGATCGATCCCGTAACGAAGGTACCCCGAGCCCCAGCGAGCGGGCCGTACGCCGGGGCAAAGCCTTTTGGGTTACCTTTTCGGCGTTTGGAAAAGGTGACTCGCTGTAAGAGCGAAACCATAAGAAGCCGTTACCGCAGCAACGGATATACACACAAACTCAAAACCAAAAAAAGGCGCGATTCCAAAGAATCGCGCCTCCTTCACAAGCAGCAATCGATCAACTACCCAAAGCCTTCGAAGCCAACCAGAACAACCCGGCCGACAGCGCCACAGTCGCCGGCAGGGTCAACACCCAGGCCAGCAGAATAGTCTTCACCGTGCCACCCTGCAGGCCGCTTTTATTGGCAACCATGGTCCCGGCGACACCCGAAGACAGCACGTGAGTGGTCGACACCGGCAGGCTGAAAATATTGGCCATGCCGATAAGACTGGCCGTGGTGATCTGCGCCGACATGCCCTGCGAATAGGTCATGCCCTGTTTGCCGATCTTCTCGCCAATGGTCAGCACCACGCGCTTCCAGCCCACCATGGTGCCCAGGCCCAGCGCCAGGGCGACCGCCAGAATCACCCAGAACGGCGCGTATTCGGTGGTGGTGGTCAGGTCCTTGCGCAGCTTGTCGAGGTCAGCCTTTTCACGGGCTTCCAGGCCAGGCAATTTGCCGACTTTCTTCGCCGTGTCGTCCAGGCAGAGCAGGTAGCGACGCACTTCGATGCGGCTTTCCGACGACAGCGAATGGTAGTCCGCTACGCCTTTAAGCGTGTGCAGCAGAGCGGTGATGGTCGGTTCGGTCTGCTGCGGGTTGCAGCGGAATTTCTCCGGCAGGTCGCCTTCCACGCTCTTGCCCAGGGCCAGGAACTCACCCAGCGAATCGGCGTTGCGCTGGTAGAACTGGCTCAGGTGCAGGGTCGCGTCGCGGGTGCGTTCGATCTGGTAGGTGGTGCTGTTCAGATCAAGCACGAACTGCGCCGGTACGATACCGATCAGCACCAGCATGATCAGGCCGATGCCTTTCTGGCCGTCGTTGGAACCGTGCACGAAGCTCACGGCCATGGCCGAGATCACCAGGACCAGACGGTTCCAGAACGGCGGGTGTTTCTTGTCGTCGATCTTGCGGCGCTGTTCCGGCGTCTTGTGCATCTTCGACAGCGGGCGCCACCACTTCAGGCCGATCAGCACCAGCGCGGCGATGAGGAAGCCGGCCATCGGCGAGAACACCAGCGAGGCGCCGATATCGATCGCTTTCTGCCAGTTCACGCCATCGGCCAACGGGATGTCGTTGATCAGCGCGTTGGCCAGGCCGACACCGAGGATCGAGCCGATCAGGGTGTGCGAGCTGGAAGCCGGGATACCGAAGTACCAGGTGCCCAAATTCCAGGCGATTGCCGCGGCGAGCAACGAGAACACCATCGCCAGGCCATGGCCGGTGTTCACATTGATCAGCAGCTCAACCGGGAGCAGATGGACAATGGCATACGCCACACCCACGCCGCCCAGCAGCACGCCGAGGAAATTGAACACACCGGAAAAGAACACCGCCAGGTGCGGCGGCATGGCTTTGGTGTAGATAACAGTGGCTACCGCGTTAGCGGTGTCATGAAATCCATTGATGAACTCGAAGGCGAGGACAAACGTCAGGGCGAGCAAGAGGCTCACAAGCACCCAAGCATCCAGTCCGCTGAATAAATCGATCATGAAGGTTTTCTGACCCGGTCGTAAGGGGGCGCGATTATGCCAGAAAAGACAGGAAATCGATGCCCCGTCTGCTCACTGGTCTCACCCTTGTTCGATTTAATTTGTTGCAGGGCGTGAAAACCAGGCGTCACGAAGGGTTTTTCAACTATTTGATTTTTCTAGGGAAAATTGATTTTCAAGAGTGTTTTTCCGGCGCTTTGGCGCCTCAAACGTTTGTCTGAAATATCTCTGAAACCTGTGGGACGTTCGTTCTTGAGCCACACAATAGCGATGCAGCCGCTGCCCGCGGGTAGCGGGCGCGCGAGGTGTCGTCTTGCCACCGCGCTGAGGCTCGGGTGGACGCCGACTTTGGAATGTTCAGCAGCCGTGGCTCATGGCTCTTCGGCTTTGAGTTCCTTCTCGATTTTTTCGATTTCCTGCTTGAACACCTGTTCCTGAACGGTAGGGCGCTTGCGCCATGCCTTGCGTTCCGGTTCCGGCTGAGCGGCGTAGGTGGTGACTTCCCCGCCGTAAACTTCCTTGTAACGTTGTTCCTGGCGCTCTAGTTCCGCGCGCAGTTCGTCTTTCGTCACGGTGTTACCTGTATGAGTTGAATTGAATATCCGGTGAAACACACTGCAACGAGTCAATTGAGCGAACCCGTCAGTCATCCACAGCCCGATCAGGCAGGGTGACATTGGAGAGGCGATCAAGACTTCCGTGTTACAGGTGGCTACGGCACCAGATAAAAACTGACGCAGCATCAGTTTCCTGTTTCAGCGAGCGCTGGCGTTGCATGTGTAATGGGCGCCGGGCGCTGGCCGGGGCTGAGACGAAGGGCCTCGTTCAGCAAGTCGCGGGCTTTGGATTAAAGCGCCGCGACTAGGGTGCATTATAGCGGTCGATTCGGGAATGACTATCTTTGCCAAGTTAAAAACGGTTCTGAATGTGTGACGGGTTTGTTGCTGGCAACTTTTGCCCATAGTTGAGTGTAACGACAGCGTTATAGAAACAGGCGTTCTGTTTTTGGCGCCATTAACTAGAACAACCAAGTTGTGAGCAGAATCGATAAAGGCGACTCAGGGCAATGGAAAGGCGCGCTGGGCTGGATTGCGATTATCGGTCAGCGGTTCGATAATCGCCCAATGTTGGTGCCCCGGCGCTTGTGCATCGCGTGGCGAGCCGTTTGACTAGGCATTGATGCGTGCCGGACAAGGACAAGAAATGAACGATCAAATGCGCAACTCCTTCACGTCGGTGGCGCCGCCCATCGTCGCCTCGCCGGCCAAGCGCATTCAGGCGCTGACCGGTGATCCGGATTTCATGACCTCGCTGGCCCGAGGCCTGGCGGTGGTGCAGGCATTTCAGGAACGCAAGCGTCACCTGACCATTGCACAGATCAGCCATCGCACGGAAATTCCCCGCGCCGCCGTGCGCCGTTGCCTGCACACGCTGATCAAGCTCGGCTACGCCACCACCGACGGCCGTACCTATTCGTTGCTGCCGAAGGTGCTGACCCTCGGTCACGCCTATTTGTCCTCGACGCCGCTGGCGGTGTCCGCCCAGCCCTATCTCGACCGCATGAGCGAGCAACTGCACGAAGCCTGCAACATGGCGACGCTGGAGGGCGATGACATTCTCTACATTGCCCGCTCGGCGACCACGCAGCGGTTGATCTCGGTAGACCTTTCGGTCGGCGGGCGTCTCCCTGCGTATTGCACGTCGATGGGCCGGATTCTGTTGGCAGCGCTGGATGACACGTCGCTGGGCGAATACCTCGACCACGCTGAACTCGTCGCCAAGACCAGCCGCACCATTCACACGCCCGACGCTTTGCTTGAGTGTTTGCAGCAAGTGCGTCAGCAGGGCTGGTGCATTGTCGATCAGGAACTGGAACAGGGCCTGCGCTCGATCGCCGTGCCGGTGTACGACGCCTCCGGGCAAGTGGTCGCGGCGCTGAATGTCAGCACCCACGCCGGCCGGGTCAGTCGCGCCGAGTTGGAGCAGCGCTTTCTGCCGGGCCTGCTCAGCGCCAGTCGCGACCTCAGTGCGCAGTTGTTCGCCTGAGGAAGCTGTTCGATAAACGCACAGTGTTGCGTTTATCGAATTGACGCTAAAACCCTCGGATCATTAATGTCGCGGCAGCGTCATCCGGTGCTGACGTGTATGAGCCCGCCGGACTGTCGACCACGATAATAATGACAAGAGGCAACTCACCATGCGCCCGATCCCCGTCTGTCTGTGTTTCACCCGTTGTTGCCGGGTCCCGCGCAACGCCTGATTACAACCTTCTAATCTTGTGACCGTGCCGTGCTCTGGCCGGCCGCCGTTCGACTGCGTTTTTTGCGTGGAATAAAAATAATGAACCAGCCTCAGTCCGCTGTGGGTAACTGCCTCGATGTGCAGACCTTCATCAACGCCCAACCGATCTCGCGCTATCAGTGGCGGGTGGTGATCCTGTGTTTCCTGATCGTATTTCTCGATGGTCTCGACACTGCCGCCATGGGCTTCATCGCCCCGGCGCTGTCGCAGGACTGGGGTATCGATCGCGCCAGCCTCGGCCCGGTGATGAGTGCCGCGCTGATCGGCATGGTCTTCGGTGCCCTCGGCTCCGGCCCTCTGGCTGACCGCTTCGGACGAAAAGTCGTACTCGTTGGCGCGGTGATTCTGTTCGGCGGCTTCAGTCTGGCCTCGGCGTACAGCACCAACGTCGAACAACTGCTGGTGTTGCGCTTCCTGACCGGGCTCGGTCTCGGTGCGGGCATGCCCAACGCCACCACGCTGCTCTCGGAATACACCCCGGAGCGCAAGAAGTCGCTGCTGGTGACGAGCATGTTCTGCGGCTTCAACCTCGGCATGGCCGGCGGTGGTTTCATCTCGGCAAAACTGATCCCGGCGTTCGGCTGGCACGCCTTGCTGATGATCGGCGGGATCCTGCCGCTGATCCTCGCGGTTGTGCTGCTGTTCTGGCTGCCGGAATCGGCGCGTTATCTGGTGGTGCGCAACCGTGGCACCGACAAAGTGCGCAAGACCCTGGCACCGATCGATCCGATCACCGTCGCTCAGGCTTCGAGCTTCAGTGTGCCGGAACAGAAAACCGTCAAGGCGCGCAATGTCTTCGCGGTGATTTTCTCCGGTACTTACAGCACTGGCACGCTGCTGTTGTGGCTGACCTATTTCATGGGCCTGGTGATCGTCTACCTGCTGACCAGTTGGTTGCCGACGCTGATGCGCGACAGCGGCGCGAGCATGGAGCAGGCTGCGTTCATCGGTGCGTTGTTCCAGTTCGGCGGCGTGTTGAGTGCGGTCGCGGTGGGCTGGGCGATGGACCGCTTCAATCCGCACAAGGTCATCGGCATTTTCTACCTGCTTGCCGGGGTATTTGCCTACGCGGTAGGGCAGAGCCTGGGCAACATCACCTTGCTGGCGACGCTGGTGCTGGTGGCGGGCATGTGTGTGAACGGCGCGCAATCGGCGATGCCGTCGCTGGCAGCCCGCTTCTACCCGACTCAGGGCCGCGCGACCGGGGTGTCGTGGATGCTCGGCATCGGCCGCTTTGGCGCGATCCTCGGCGCGTGGATGGGCGCGACTTTGCTCGGCCTGGGCTGGAATTTCGAGCAGGTGCTGACCGCACTGGTGATCCCGGCCGGCCTGGCAACGGCGGCGGTGCTGATCAAGGGCGTGGTCAGTCACGCCGATGCCACCTGATATTTTCATTTAGAGCGAAAAGATCGCAGCCTTCGGCAGCTCCTACAGGGGAATGCATTTCAAATGT
>NZ_QETJ01000034.1:0-38982 GCF_003105095.1 Pseudomonas sp. NDM
ACTCTGACTGCTGCTCTGACTCGCGTCTGCTCCGAAGTTTTCGGTTCGGCCGTCGTTGAATTCGACAAGATCGACAGCGCACCAGAAGAAAAAGCTCGCGGTATCACCATCAACACCGCTCACGTTGAGTACAACTCGACTATTCGTCACTATGCTCACGTTGACTGCCCAGGTCACGCTGACTACGTGAAGAACATGATCACCGGTGCTGCCCAGATGGACGGCGCGATCCTGGTGTGCTCGGCCGCTGATGGTCCGATGCCGCAAACCCGTGAGCACATCCTGCTGTCCCGTCAGGTAGGCGTTCCGTACATCGTGGTTTTCCTGAACAAGGCTGACCTGGTAGACGACGCTGAGCTGCTGGAACTGGTTGAGATGGAAGTTCGTGACCTGCTGTCGACCTACGACTTCCCGGGCGACGACACTCCGATCATCATCGGTTCGGCTCGTATGGCGCTGGAAGGCAAAGACGACAACGAAATGGGCACCACTGCCGTTCGTAAACTGGTTGAAACTCTGGATACCTACATCCCAGAACCAGTTCGTATGATCGACAAGCCGTTCCTGATGCCGATCGAAGACGTATTCTCGATCTCCGGTCGCGGTACTGTTGTGACTGGTCGTATCGAGCGCGGTATCGTTCGCGTTCAGGACGCTCTGGAAATCGTTGGTCTGCGTGACACCACCACCACCACCTGTACCGGTGTTGAGATGTTCCGCAAGCTGCTCGACGAAGGTCGTGCTGGCGAGAACTGTGGCGTTCTGCTGCGTGGTACCAAGCGTGACGACGTTGAGCGTGGCCAGGTTCTGGTCAAGCCAGGTTCGGTCAAGCCGCACACCAAGTTCACTGCAGAAGTTTACGTTCTGAGCAAGGAAGAAGGCGGTCGTCACACTCCGTTCTTCAAAGGCTACCGTCCACAGTTCTACTTCCGTACTACTGACGTGACTGGTAACTGCGAGCTGCCAGAAGGCGTTGAAATGGTAATGCCAGGTGACAACATTCAGATGACTGTTACCTTGATCAAAACCATCGCGATGGAAGACGGTCTGCGTTTCGCTATCCGTGAAGGCGGTCGTACCGTCGGCGCTGGCGTCGTAGCCAAAATCATCGAATAAGCGGTTGTAATGTATTTTTCGGGCCGGCATAATGGTCGGCCTGATTTTGTTTTAGGTCAGTAGCTCAATTGGCAGAGCGACGGTCTCCAAAACCGTAGGTTGGGGGTTCGATTCCCTCCTGACCTGCCAGATTCACTCGGTGTGTCTGGCTTTCTTTTCACAGGATCTTCATAGATGACTCCTAAAGCTGAAGCTCAAGGCTCTCGCTTCGATCTGCTCAAGTGGCTTGTAGTAGTCGCTTTGGTGGTTGTTGGCGTTGTTGGCAATCAGTATTACGCTGCTTCGCCGATCCTGTACCGTGTACTCGCTTTACTTGCCATTGCTGCTGTAGCTGCCTTTGTAGGCCTGCAGACCGCGAAGGGCAAGTCTTTCTTTGTACTGGTTAAGGAAGCGCGCACCGAGATTCGTAAAGTCGTGTGGCCAACTCGCCAAGAGACCACGCAGACCACGCTGATTGTCGTGGCTGTTGTTCTGGTTATGGCGTTGCTGTTGTGGGGGCTTGATTCCCTGCTCGGCTGGCTTGTTTCCTTGATTGTCGGCTAAGGGTGTCCCGTGGCTAAGCGTTGGTATGTTGTGCATGCTTACTCGGGTTACGAGAAGCATGTGATGCGCTCGCTGATCGAGCGCGTAAAGCTGGCTGGCATGGAAGATGGCTTCGGCGAGATTCTGGTTCCCACTGAAGAAGTGGTTGAGATGCGTAACGGCCAGAAGCGCAAAAGCGAACGGAAGTTCTTCCCAGGCTATGTGCTGGTCCAGATGGATATGAACGAGGGTACTTGGCACTTGGTCAAGGATACTCCTCGGGTGATGGGTTTCATCGGCGGAACTGCCGACAAGCCTGCACCAATTACCGATAAAGAGGCAGAAGCGATTCTGCGTCGCGTTGCTGATGGTAGCGACAAGCCTAAGCCGAAGACGTTGTTCGAGCCAGGTGAGACGGTACGTGTCAACGACGGTCCATTCGCCGATTTCAATGGCGTTGTGGAAGAAGTTAACTACGAAAAGAGCCGGATCCAAGTGGCGGTGCTCATTTTCGGTCGCTCTACTCCGGTGGAGCTCGAGTTCAGTCAGGTCGAGAAGGTCTAACTGGGCATGCAATCCCAACCCCGCAGCCTTAGGCTGTGGGGTTTTGTCGTCACTGGGATAAACGCGCAAGTAACCGGGGAGCCTTCCGAGGCGTTCGAACCCGTAATTGGAGTGCCTCATGGCCAAGAAGATTACCGCTTACATCAAGCTGCAAGTGAAGGCCGCTCAGGCTAACCCAAGTCCACCTGTTGGTCCTGCTCTGGGTCAGCACGGCGTGAACATCATGGAATTCTGCAAGGCTTTCAACGCCCGTACCCAGGGTCTTGAGCCAGGTCTGCCGACTCCAGTGATCATCACTGTCTATAGCGACCGTAGCTTCACTTTCGAAACCAAATCCACCCCTGCTTCGGTTCTGCTGAAGAAGGCGGCCGGTCTGACCAGCGGTTCCGCTCGTCCGAACACCGTTAAGGTTGGCACCGTTACCCGTGCTCAGCTGGAAGAAATCGCGAAAACCAAAAACGCGGATCTGACTGCAGCTGATATGGATGCAGCCGTGCGTACTATCGCCGGTTCTGCTCGTAGCATGGGCCTTAACGTGGAGGGTGTGTAATGGCTAAGCTGACCAAGCGTCAAAAGGCTATCGCCGGCAAAATCGAAGCAGGCAAGGCCTACAACATTGTAGACGCCGCTGCTCTGCTGGCCGAGCTGTCGACTGTCAAGTTCAGCGAGTCGTTCGACGTTGCTGTAAACCTGGGCGTAGACCCACGTAAATCCGACCAGGTTGTTCGTAGCGCTACTGTGCTGCCGCACGGCACTGGCAAGACCGTTCGCGTTGCTGTGTTCACCCAGGGTCCAGCTGCTGAGGCCGCTCTGGCTGCCGGCGCTGACCGTGTAGGTATGGACGACCTGGCTGCCGAAATGAAAGGCGGCGACCTGAACTATGACGTAGTGATCGCATCCCCGGATGCCATGCGCGTTGTAGGTCAGTTGGGTCAGATTCTCGGTCCACGCGGCCTGATGCCTAACCCGAAAGTCGGCACCGTAACTCCAGACGTAGCCAACGCGGTTAAAAACGCCAAGGCTGGTCAGGTTCGTTATCGCACCGACAAAAACGGCATCATCCACACTTCCGTTGGCAAGATCGGCTTCGACGCCGTCAAGCTGAAGGAAAACGTTGAAGCCCTGATCGCTGATCTGAAGCGTATCAAGCCAGCTTCTTCGAAAGGCATTTACGTCAAGCGCGTTACCCTGAGCACCACCATGGGCCCAGGTCTGGTTATCGACCAGAGCTCGCTCGACGCGTAAGACAAAGGTTGGCGCGGATTACCGCGCCAATTGAAAGATTGGGGTCCCTGCCTGGCGGGGGCTATCCAAGACCGTAGGCGGCGCAAGCCTTAAACCTCAAGCCTACGCAGATGGTGCTCCCGGTTCCTTACCGAATCAGACACCAAAACGACATTCGGTTCCGATCGAATGAAACGGTAACAAGCAGGAGTTAAACCCGTGGCAATTAATCTCGAAGACAAGAAGGCCATCGTCGCTGAAGTCAACGAGGCTGCCAAAGTCGCTCTGTCCGCTGTCGTGGTTGATGCACGTGGCGTAACAGTAGGCGCAATGACCGGACTCCGTAAAGAGGCTCGTGAAGCTGGCGTTTACGTACGTGTTGTACGTAACACCCTGCTCAAGCGCGCTGTTGCTGACACTCAATACAGTGTCCTCAACGACGTGTTCACCGGCCCGACCCTGATTGCATTCTCGAACGAACATCCGGGCGCTGCTGCCCGTATCTTCAAAGAGTTTGCCAAGGGTCAGGACAAGTTCGAGATCAAGGCAGCTGCGTTCGAGGGCAAGTTCCTCGCAGCTAATCAGATCGACGTACTGGCAACTCTGCCGACCCGTGACGAAGCAATTTCTCAGCTGATGAGCGTGATTCAAGGCGCTACCAGCAAATTGGCTCGTACTCTGGCGGCAATTCGCGACCAGAAAGAAGCTGCCGCAGCCTAAGGCTCGTCACTTCTCGCGTTTTTTGTTTATTTCGATGGTCGCGTAGGCCGTCCCCCAATTCAGGAATTGAGTCATGTCTCTGACTAACGAACAAATCATCGAAGCAATCGGCCAGAAATCCGTAGTGGAAATCGTTGAGCTGATCAAAGCGATGGAAGAAACCTTCGGTGTTACCGCTGCTGCTGCTTCGGCTGGTCCAGCTGCTGCTGCCGCTGTTGTTGAAGAGCAAACCGAGTTCAACGTTGTTCTGCTGGAAGCTGGCGAGAAGAAGGTTAACGTGATCAAGGCAGTTCGTGAACTGACCGGTCTGGGCCTGAAAGAAGCCAAAGAGAAAGTAGACGGCGCTCCTCAGGTTGTAGCTGAAGGCGTTTCGAAAGAAGCGGCTGAAGACGCCAAGAAGAAGCTGGAAGAAGCGGGCGCTAAAGTCGAGCTGAAGTAAGCATCGACTTTGCTCCTCCAGCCCGAGCGTCAAGCGACAGGCTGATGGCTGGTGGCTCTTGCCACCGGCCTTTTTCCGTTATTGGCAGCCGACTGGGTCGGTGCCGATGAAGGCGCTGTAACCACCCGATGCGGTGGCGCAAACCATGGGGTTTGCACGATTTTCTGGCTGCTCCCGTCGGGAGGGGCCAAACAAGCAGGTGACCAAGCTGGGGAACGCTGATGGCTTACTCATATACTGAGAAAAAACGTATCCGCAAGGACTTTAGCAAGTTGCCGGACGTCATGGATGTGCCTTACCTCCTGGCCATCCAGCTGGATTCGTATCGTGAATTCTTGCAAGCGGGAGCGACTAAAGATCAGTTCCGCGACGTGGGCCTGCATGCGGCCTTCAAATCCGTTTTCCCGATCATCAGCTACTCCGGCAATGCTGCGCTGGAGTACGTCGGTTATCGCCTGGGCGAGCCGGCATTTGATGTCAAAGAATGCGTATTGCGCGGTGTAACTTTCGCCGTACCTTTGCGGGTAAAAGTGCGCCTGATCATTTTCGACAAAGAATCGTCGAACAAAGCGATCAAGGACATCAAAGAGCAAGAAGTCTACATGGGTGAAATCCCCCTGATGACTGAGAACGGTACCTTCGTAATCAACGGTACCGAGCGTGTTATCGTTTCCCAGCTGCACCGTTCCCCGGGCGTGTTCTTCGACCACGACCGCGGCAAGACGCACAGCTCCGGCAAACTGCTGTACTCGGCTCGCATCATTCCTTACCGCGGTTCGTGGCTGGACTTCGAGTTCGACCCGAAAGACTGCGTCTTCGTGCGTATCGACCGTCGTCGCAAGCTGCCGGCTTCGGTACTGCTGCGCGCACTCGGTTACACCACTGAAGAAGTGCTGGACGCGTTCTACACCACCAACGTATTCCACCTGAGCGGCGAAACCCTCAGCCTGGAACTGGTGCCATCGCGCCTGCGTGGTGAAGTAGCGGTTCTGGACATCCAGGACGAGAAGGGCAAGGTCATCGTTGAGCAGGGCCGCCGTATTACCGCGCGCCACATCAACCAGATCGAAAAAGCCGGTATCAAGACGCTGGACGTGCCACTGGATTACGTCCTCGGCCGCACCACCGCCAAGGCTATCGTGCACCCGGCCACTGGCGAAATCCTGGCTGAATGCAACACCGAGCTGAACACTGAAGTCCTGGCAAAAATCGCTAAGGCTCAGGTCGTTCGCATCGAGACCCTGTACACCAACGACATCGACTGCGGTCCGTTCGTCTCCGACACGCTGAAGATCGACTCCACCAGCAACCAATTGGAAGCGCTGGTCGAGATCTATCGCATGATGCGTCCAGGCGAGCCGCCAACCAAGGACGCTGCCGAAACCCTGTTCAACAACCTGTTCTTCAGCCCTGAGCGCTATGACCTGTCTGCGGTCGGCCGGATGAAGTTCAACCGTCGTATCGGTCGTACCGAGATCGAAGGTTCGGGCGTGCTGTGCAAGGAAGACATCGTCGCGGTACTGAAGACTCTGGTCGACATCCGTAACGGTAAAGGCATCGTCGATGACATCGACCACCTGGGTAACCGTCGTGTTCGCTGCGTAGGCGAAATGGCCGAGAACCAGTTCCGCGTTGGCCTGGTACGTGTTGAGCGTGCGGTCAAAGAGCGTCTGTCGATGGCTGAAAGCGAAGGCCTGATGCCGCAAGACCTGATCAACGCCAAGCCAGTGGCTGCGGCGGTGAAAGAGTTCTTCGGTTCCAGCCAGCTCTCGCAGTTCATGGACCAGAACAACCCGCTGTCCGAGATCACCCACAAGCGTCGTGTCTCCGCACTCGGCCCTGGTGGTCTGACTCGTGAGCGCGCAGGCTTCGAAGTCCGTGACGTACACCCGACTCACTACGGTCGTGTCTGCCCGATTGAAACGCCGGAAGGTCCGAACATCGGTCTGATCAACTCGCTGGCTGCGTACGCTCGCACCAACCAGTACGGCTTCCTGGAAAGCCCGTACCGCGTGGTGAAAGAGGGCGTGGTGACCGACGAGATCGTGTTCCTGTCCGCTATCGAAGAAGCCGATCACGTGATCGCGCAGGCTTCGGCGACCATGAACGAGCAGAAAGTCCTGATCGACGAACTGGTAGCCGTACGTCACCTGAACGAATTCACCGTCAAGGCGCCGGAAGACGTCACCTTGATGGACGTTTCGCCGAAGCAGGTTGTGTCGGTTGCAGCGTCGCTGATCCCGTTCCTCGAGCACGACGACGCCAACCGTGCGTTGATGGGTTCGAACATGCAGCGTCAAGCTGTACCGACCCTGCGCGCTGACAAGCCGCTGGTAGGTACCGGCATGGAGCGTAACGTAGCCCGTGACTCCGGCGTTTGCGTCGTGGCTCGTCGTGGTGGCGTGATCGATTCCGTCGACGCCAGCCGTATCGTGGTTCGTGTTGCCGATGACGAAGTTGAAACCGGTGAAGCCGGTGTCGACATCTACAACCTGACCAAATACACCCGCTCGAACCAGAACACTTGCATCAACCAGCGTCCGCTGGTGCGTAAAGGTGATCGCGTTCAGCGTAGCGACATCATGGCCGACGGCCCGTCCACCGACATGGGAGAACTGGCGCTGGGTCAGAACATGCGCATCGCGTTCATGGCATGGAACGGCTTCAACTTCGAAGACTCCATCTGCCTGTCCGAGCGTGTGGTTCAGGAAGACCGCTTCACCACGATCCACATTCAGGAACTGACCTGTGTGGCTCGTGACACCAAGCTTGGCCCAGAGGAAATCACTGCGGACATCCCGAACGTGGGTGAAGCTGCACTGAACAAGCTGGACGAAGCCGGTATCGTTTACGTAGGTGCTGAAGTAGGCGCAGGCGACATCCTGGTCGGCAAGGTCACTCCGAAAGGCGAGACCCAGCTGACTCCGGAAGAAAAGCTGCTGCGTGCAATCTTCGGTGAAAAAGCCAGCGACGTTAAAGACACCTCCCTGCGCGTGCCAACCGGCACCAAAGGTACTGTCATTGACGTACAGGTCTTCACCCGTGACGGCGTTGAGCGTGATGCTCGTGCACTGTCGATCGAGAAGTCCCAGCTGGACGAGATCCGCAAGGATCTGAACGAAGAGTTCCGCATCGTTGAAGGCGCGACTTTCGAACGCCTGCGTTCCGCTCTGGTAGGCCACAAGGCCGAAGGCGGCGCCGGCCTGAAGAAAGGTCAGGACATCACCGACGAAGTTCTCGACGGTCTTGAGCACGGCCAGTGGTTCAAACTGCGCATGGCTGAAGATGCTCTGAACGAGCAGCTCGAGAAGGCTCAGGCCTACATCGTTGATCGTCGCCGTCTGCTGGACGACAAGTTCGAAGACAAGAAGCGCAAACTGCAGCAGGGCGATGACCTGGCTCCAGGCGTGCTGAAAATCGTCAAGGTTTACCTGGCAATCCGTCGCCGCATCCAGCCGGGCGACAAGATGGCCGGTCGTCACGGTAACAAGGGTGTGGTCTCCGTGATCATGCCGGTTGAAGACATGCCGCACGATGCCAATGGCACCCCGGTCGACGTGGTCCTCAACCCGCTGGGCGTACCTTCGCGTATGAACGTTGGTCAGATTCTCGAAACCCACCTGGGCCTCGCGGCCAAAGGTCTGGGCGAGAAGATCAACCGGATGGTCGAAGAGCAGCGTAAAGTGGCTGAGCTGCGCACCTTCCTGGACGAGATCTACAACCAGATCGGCGGTCGTAACGAAGACCTGGACAGCTTCTCCGATCAGGAAATCCTCGATCTGGCGAACAACCTGCGTGGCGGCGTTCCAATGGCCACTCCAGTGTTCGACGGCGCCAAGGAAAGCGAAATCAAGGCCATGCTGAAACTGGCAGACCTGCCGGAAAGCGGCCAGATGCAGCTGACCGACGGCCGTACCGGCAACAAGTTCGAGCGTCCAGTTACCGTTGGCTACATGTACATGCTGAAGCTGAACCACTTGGTAGACGACAAGATGCACGCGCGTTCTACCGGTTCTTACAGCCTGGTTACCCAGCAGCCGCTGGGTGGTAAGGCGCAGTTCGGTGGTCAGCGTTTCGGGGAGATGGAGGTCTGGGCACTGGAAGCATACGGTGCTGCTTACACTCTGCAAGAAATGCTCACAGTGAAGTCGGACGATGTGAACGGCCGTACCAAGATGTACAAGAACATCGTGGATGGCGATCACCGTATGGAGCCGGGCATGCCCGAGTCCTTCAACGTGTTGATCAAGGAAATTCGTTCCCTCGGCATCGATATCGATCTGGAAACCGAATAACACGTGACGCGAATCGAGAGCGGGGCAGGATTGCCCGCTCTCTGCTCCGCCAGGAGGAAAGGCCTTGAAAGACCTACTGAATTTGCTGAAAAACCAGGGTCAAGTCGAAGAGTTCGACGCCATCCGTATCGGATTGGCCTCGCCGGAGATGATCCGTTCGTGGTCGTTCGGTGAAGTTAAAAAGCCGGAAACCATCAACTACCGTACGTTCAAACCTGAGCGTGACGGTCTGTTCTGCGCCAAGATCTTTGGCCCGGTAAAGGATTACGAGTGCCTGTGCGGTAAGTACAAGCGCTTGAAGCACCGTGGTGTGATCTGCGAGAAGTGCGGCGTTGAAGTTGCACTGGCCAAGGTTCGTCGTGAGCGCATGGCGCACATCGAACTGGCTTCGCCGGTTGCCCACATCTGGTTCCTGAAATCGCTGCCGTCCCGTATCGGCTTGCTGATGGACATGACCCTGCGTGATATCGAACGCGTTCTCTACTTCGAGAGCTATGTCGTTATCGATCCAGGCATGACCACCCTTGAAAAAGGTCAGCTGCTGAACGACGAGCAGTATTTCGAAGCGCTGGAAGAGTTCGGTGACGATTTCGACGCCCGCATGGGTGCCGAAGCCGTCCGTGAACTGCTGCACGCTATCGACCTGGAACACGAGATTGGCCGTCTGCGCGAAGAGATTCCGCAAACCAACTCGGAAACCAAGATCAAGAAGCTGTCCAAGCGTCTGAAGTTGATGGAAGCCTTCCAGGGTTCCGGCAACCTGCCAGAGTGGATGGTGCTGACCGTTCTGCCGGTTCTGCCGCCAGATCTGCGTCCACTGGTCCCGCTGGATGGCGGTCGTTTCGCCACTTCCGACCTCAACGATCTGTATCGTCGAGTGATCAACCGTAACAACCGTTTGAAGCGCCTGCTGGATCTGTCCGCGCCGGACATCATCGTGCGCAACGAAAAGCGTATGTTGCAGGAAGCGGTCGATGCGCTGCTCGACAACGGTCGTCGTGGCCGCGCTATCACAGGCTCCAACAAGCGTCCTCTGAAGTCCCTGGCTGACATGATCAAGGGTAAGCAGGGTCGTTTCCGTCAGAACTTGCTCGGTAAGCGTGTTGACTACTCCGGTCGTTCGGTTATTACCGTAGGCCCGACTCTGCGTCTGCATCAGTGCGGTCTGCCGAAGAAGATGGCTCTTGAGCTGTTCAAACCGTTCATTTTCGGCAAGCTGGAAATGCGTGGTCTCGCGACCACCATCAAAGCGGCCAAGAAAATGGTCGAGCGCGAGCTGCCAGAGGTTTGGGACGTTCTCGCTGAAGTGATTCGCGAACACCCGGTTCTTCTCAACCGTGCACCGACCCTTCACCGTCTGGGCATCCAGGCGTTTGAACCGGTACTGATCGAAGGTAAGGCTATCCAGCTGCACCCTCTGGTCTGCGCCGCGTACAACGCCGACTTCGACGGCGACCAAATGGCCGTGCACGTACCGCTGACGCTGGAAGCCCAGTTGGAAGCGCGTGCGTTGATGATGTCGACCAACAACATCCTGTCGCCAGCCAACGGTGAGCCAATCATCGTTCCGTCGCAGGACGTTGTATTGGGTCTGTACTACATGACCCGCGAAGCGATCAACGCCAAGGGCGAAGGTCGTGTGTTCGCGGATCTGCAGGAAGTCGACCGTGTATTCCGTGCCGGCGAAGCCGCGCTGCATGCCAAGGTCAAGGTTCGTATCAACGAAACCGTCAACGATCGTGACGGCAACAGCGTGAGCGGTACCCGTATCGTCGACACCACCGTCGGCCGTGCGCTGCTGTTCCAGGTTGTGCCAAAAGGTCTGTCGTTCGACGTCGTCAACCTGCCGATGAAGAAGAAGGCGATCTCCAAGCTGATCAACCAGTGCTACCGCGTGGTTGGTCTGAAAGAGACCGTGATCTTCGCTGACCAGTTGATGTACACCGGTTTCGCTTACTCGACCATCTCCGGCGTTTCCATCGGTGTTAACGACTTCGTTATCCCGGACGAAAAAGCCCGCATCATCGGTGCAGCCACCGACGAAGTGAAAGAGATCGAGAGCCAGTACGCCTCCGGCCTGGTAACCCAGGGCGAGAAGTACAACAAAGTGATCGACCTCTGGTCGAAAGCGAACGATGAAGTTTCCAAGGCGATGATGGCCAACCTCTCGAAAGAGAAAGTCATCGACCGTCACGGCGACGAAGTCGACCAAGAGTCTTTCAACTCGATGTACATGATGGCCGACTCGGGTGCGCGGGGTTCCGCAGCACAGATTCGTCAGCTGGCCGGTATGCGTGGTCTGATGGCCAAGCCGGACGGCTCCATCATTGAAACGCCGATTACTGCGAACTTCCGTGAAGGTCTGAGCGTACTTCAGTACTTCATCTCGACTCACGGTGCTCGTAAAGGTCTGGCGGATACCGCGTTGAAAACTGCGAACTCCGGTTACCTGACTCGTCGTCTGGTAGACGTGGCGCAGGATCTGGTAGTGACCGAAATCGATTGCGGCACCGAACACGGTCTGCTGATGACTCCGCACATTGAAGGCGGTGACGTTGTAGAGCCGTTGGGTGAGCGCGTATTGGGTCGTGTGATTGCCCGTGACGTGTTCAAGCCAGGTACCGAGGACGTTATCGTTCCTGCCGGCACTCTGGTTGACGAGAAGTGGGTCGAGTTCATCGAGCTGAACAGCATCGACGAAGTGATCGTGCGTTCGCCGATCAGCTGCGAAACCCGCTATGGCATTTGCGCCAAATGCTACGGCCGTGATCTGGCTCGTGGTCACCAGGTGAACATCGGTGAAGCGGTCGGCGTTATCGCTGCCCAGTCCATCGGTGAGCCGGGTACCCAGCTGACCATGCGTACGTTCCACATTGGTGGTGCGGCAAGCCGTACTTCCGCAGCTGACAGCGTTCAGGTGAAGAATGGCGGTACTGTCCGTCTGCACAACCTGAAGCACGTTGAGCGAGTGGATGGCCATCTGGTTGCTGTGTCCCGTTCCGGTGAGCTGGCAATCGCGGATGACTTCGGTCGTGAGCGTGAGCGTTACAAGCTGCCGTACGGTGCTGTGATTTCGGTCAAGGAAGGTGACAAGGTCGACGCTGGCGCCATCGTGGCCAAGTGGGATCCGCACACTCACCCGATCGTTACCGAAATGAAAGGTACCGTGACCTACGTGGGCATGGAAGAAGGCATCACGATCAAGCGTCAGACTGACGAATTGACCGGTATGACCAACATTGAAGTTCTCGACGCGAAAGATCGTCCAGCTGCCGGTAAGGAAATCCGTCCAGCAGTGAAGATGGTCGACGACAACGGCAAGGATCTGTTGCTGCCAGGCACTGACGTTATCGCTCAGTACTTCCTGCCAGCCAACGCCCTGGTCGGTGTGGCTGACGGTGCGAAGATTGCGATCGGTGACGTTATCGCTCGTATCCCGCAGGAAACTTCGAAGACCCGTGACATCACCGGTGGTCTGCCGCGTGTTGCCGACCTGTTCGAAGCCCGTCGTCCGAAAGAAGCGTCGATTCTTGCTGAAGTCAGCGGCACCATCGCGTTCGGTAAAGAGACCAAAGGCAAGCGCCGTCTGGTCATTACCCCGAACGACGGTAGCGATCCGTACGAAGAGCTGATTCCGAAGTGGCGTCACCTGAACGTCTTCGAAGGCGAACAGGTAAACCGCGGCGAAGTCATCTCCGACGGTCCAAGCGATCCGCACGACATCCTGCGTCTGCTGGGTGTGAGCGCGCTGGCCAAGTACATCGTCAACGAGATCCAGGACGTTTATCGTCTGCAAGGCGTGAAGATCAACGACAAGCACATCGAGACCATCCTGCGTCAGATGCTGCGTAAAGTTGAGATTTCCGAGTCCGGCGATTCCAGCTTCATCAAGGGCGACCAGATGGAACTGACTCACGTTCTGGTAGAGAACGAACGTCTGAGCACGGAAGACAAGTTTGTCTCCAAGTTCACTCGCGTTCTGCTGGGTATCACCAAGGCGTCGTTGTCCACCGAATCGTTCATCTCGGCGGCTTCCTTCCAGGAAACCACCCGCGTACTGACCGAAGCGGCAGTCACCGGCAAGCGCGATTACCTGCGCGGCCTGAAAGAAAACGTAGTCGTGGGTCGTCTGATCCCGGCCGGTACCGGTCTTGCCTATCACAGCGAGCGCAAGCGTCGCCGTGATGCCGACAAGCCGTTGCGCGTAAGCGCCAGTGAAGTGGAAGCTGCACTGACCGAAGCGCTGAACTCGAGCGGTAACTGAGTTCTGCGATAAACGAGCGTGAGGCCCTGATCGCTCCGTTCGTCGAATCGAGACATTTAGTCGAGGTTCGACGGGCGGGGAGGTCGGGGCCTTGCCTTGACTGGAATCAAGATCCTCTTTAGACTCTTGATCCCCTAAATTTGGCGGGAATTCGTTCCTGCCATTTTGCTTTTCTTGCAAGACAATAGCGTCGCAAGACAACAGTGGAGCTAGTAGATGGCAACTATCAACCAGCTGGTACGTCAGCCGCGTAAGCGTATCGTCGAGAAATCCGACGTACCTGCGCTGCAGAACTGCCCGCAACGTCGTGGCGTGTGCACCCGTGTGTACACCACCACGCCGAAAAAACCTAACTCGGCACTGCGTAAAGTATGCCGTGTGCGTCTGACCAACGGTTTCGAGGTTTCCTCGTACATCGGCGGTGAAGGCCACAACCTGCAAGAGCACAGCGTGGTACTGATCCGCGGCGGTCGTGTAAAAGACTTGCCAGGTGTTCGTTACCACACCGTTCGCGGCTCCTTGGATACTTCCGGCGTTAAAGGCCGTAACCAGGGTCGTTCGAAGTACGGTACCAAGCGTCCGAAGTAATCGGCCGTTTTGCAGATTTTTATTTTATTGAGTCGATAAGAGTAAGGTCGGGCACGCATCCTCTGGATCTGTCCCGAGCTAACCTGAAGACCGCTTGAGGGCTTATCATGCCAAGACGTCGCGTAGCAGCAAAGCGTGAGATTCTGGACGATCCGAAATACGGAAGCCAGATCCTCGCCAAATTCATGAACCACGTTATGGAAAGCGGCAAGAAAGCCGTTGCCGAGCGTATCGTTTATGGTGCCCTGGAAACCGTTGCGGCCCGTAAGGCTGGCACCGATCCCCTGGAACTCTTCGAAAAAGCACTCGACGCCATCGCTCCGCTGGTCGAAGTGAAGTCGCGCCGCGTTGGTGGTGCTACTTACCAGGTTCCGGTCGAGGTTCGTCCTTCCCGTCGTAACGCTCTGGCAATGCGCTGGTTGGTAGACTTCGCCCGTAAGCGCGGCGAGAAGTCTATGGCTCTGCGTTTGGCTGGCGAACTGCTGGATGCTGCTGAAGGTAAAGGTGCTGCTGTTAAGAAGCGTGAAGACGTGCACCGTATGGCCGAAGCTAACAAAGCTTTCTCGCACTACCGCTTCTAATTTTAGCTTCACTAATTTTGCGAGGGCTTTATGGCTCGTACTACTCCGATTAGCCGCTACCGTAACATCGGTATCGTTGCTCACGTGGATGCTGGTAAAACCACCACCACCGAGCGCGTACTGTTTTACACCGGCAAAAGTCACAAAATGGGCGAGGTGCATGATGGCGCCGCGACCACAGACTGGATGGTTCAGGAGCAGGAGCGTGGTATTACCATTACTTCTGCTGCCATTACCGCCTTCTGGAAAGGTTCCGAGAAGCAGTACTCTCACGAGCACCGTTTCAACGTAATCGATACCCCGGGCCACGTTGACTTCACCATTGAAGTTGAGCGTTCCCTGCGCGTACTCGACGGCGCTGTCGTGGTGTTCTGCGGTACTTCGGGTGTTGAGCCGCAGTCGGAAACCGTATGGCGTCAAGCCAACAAATACGGCGTTCCACGTCTTGTTTACGTAAACAAGATGGACCGTGCCGGCGCCAACTTCCTGCGCGTGATCGGTCAGATCAAGCAGCGTCTGGGTCACACTCCGGTGCCGATCCAGTTGGCCATCGGTTCCGAAGACAACTTCCAGGGTCAGATCGATCTGATCAACATGCAAGCTGTCTACTGGAACGACTCCGACAAAGGTATGGTCCCTGTTCGCAAGGACATTCCTGCCGAGCTGCAAGAGCTGGCTGAAGAGTGGCGCAACAACATGGTTGAGGCTGCTGCCGAAGCCAACGAAGAGCTGATGAACAAGTACCTGGAAGGCGAAGAGCTGTCGATCGAAGAGATCAAGGCTGCTTTGCGTCAGCGTACTATCGCCGGCGAAATCGTTCTGGCTGTTTGCGGTTCTTCGTTCAAGAACAAGGGTGTTCCCCTGGTTCTCGACGCCGTTATCGACTACCTGCCTGCTCCGACCGACATTCCTGCTATCAAGGGTTCCAACCCTGATAACGAGGAAGAAGAGATGGAGCGTCATGCAGACGACAACGAGCCTTTCGCGGCTCTGGCGTTCAAGATCGCTACCGACCCATTCGTGGGTACTCTGACTTTCGTCCGTGTTTACTCGGGCGTGTTGAACTCCGGCGACGGCGTGATCAACTCGGTCAAAGGCAAGAAAGAGCGCGTGGGTCGTATGGTGCAAATGCACGCAAACGCCCGTGAAGAGATCAAGGAAGTACGCGCTGGCGACATCGCGGCCCTGATCGGCATGAAGGACGTCACCACTGGTGAAACCCTCTGCAACGCTGACAAGCCAATCATCCTGGTTCGCATGGACTTCCCGGAGCCGGTTATTTCGGTTGCCGTAGAGCCTAAGACCAAGGATGACCAGGAAAAAATGGGTATCGCTCTGGGCAAGCTCGCTCAGGAAGACCCGTCTTTCCGCGTTAAAACTGATGAAGAGACTGGTCAGACGATCATCTCCGGCATGGGCGAGCTGCACCTGGACATCCTGGTTGACCGGATGCGCCGTGAGTTCAACGTCGAAGCCAACATCGGCAAGCCTCAGGTTTCGTATCGTGAGCGCATCACGAAGAACTGTGAAATCGAAGGCAAGTTCGTTCGTCAGTCCGGTGGTCGCGGCCAGTTCGGTCACTGCTGGATCCGTTTTGCTCCTGCTGACGAAGGTCAGGAAGGTCTGCAATTCGTGAACGAAGTTGTAGGTGGTGTGGTTCCTAAGGAATACATCCCGGCTATCCAGAAGGGTATCGAAGAGCAGATGAAGAACGGCGTAGTTGCCGGCTATCCGCTGATCGGCCTGAAGGCTACCGTGTTCGATGGTTCTTACCACGACGTCGACTCCAACGAGATGGCGTTCAAGGTGGCTGCTTCCATGGCGACCAAGCAACTGGCCCAGAAGGGCGGTGGTGAGTTGCTCGAGCCGATCATGGCGGTAGAGGTTGTTACGCCTGAAGACTATATGGGTGACGTGATGGGCGACCTTAACCGTCGTCGCGGCATGATCCAGGGTATGGAAGACACAGTGTCCGGCAAGGTTATCCGTGCCGAAGTTCCACTGGGTGAGATGTTCGGTTATGCGACCGACGTTCGTTCCATGTCCCAGGGTCGCGCAAGCTACTCTATGGAATTCAAAAAATACGATACGGCTCCGTCGCACATCGTCGAATCCGTAACCAAAAAACAAGGCTGATTCAGCCCCTTTAGGCTAGGAGTTAATTGTCGTGGCTAAAGAAAAATTTGATCGTTCCCTACCGCACGTCAACGTTGGCACCATTGGTCACGTTGACCACGGTAAAACCACTCTGACTGCTGCTCTGACTCGCGTCTGCTCCGAAGTTTTCGGTTCGGCCGTCGTTGAATTCGACAAGATCGACAGCGCACCAGAAGAAAAAGCTCGCGGTATCACCATCAACACCGCTCACGTTGAGTACAACTCGACTATTCGTCACTACGCTCACGTTGACTGCCCAGGTCACGCTGACTACGTGAAGAACATGATCACCGGTGCTGCCCAGATGGACGGCGCGATCCTGGTTTGCTCGGCCGCTGATGGTCCGATGCCACAAACCCGTGAGCACATCCTGCTGTCCCGTCAGGTAGGCGTTCCGTACATCGTGGTTTTCCTGAACAAGGCTGACCTGGTAGACGACGCTGAGCTGCTGGAACTGGTTGAGATGGAAGTTCGTGACCTGCTGTCGACCTACGACTTCCCGGGCGACGACACTCCGATCATCATCGGTTCGGCTCGTATGGCGCTGGAAGGCAAAGACGACAACGAAATGGGCACCACTGCCGTTCGTAAACTGGTTGAAACTCTGGATACCTACATCCCAGAACCAGTTCGTATGATTGACAAGCCGTTCCTGATGCCAATCGAAGACGTATTCTCGATCTCCGGTCGCGGTACTGTTGTGACTGGTCGTATCGAGCGCGGTATCGTTCGCGTTCAGGACGCTCTGGAAATCGTTGGTCTGCGTGACACCACCACCACCACCTGCACCGGTGTTGAGATGTTCCGCAAGCTGCTCGACGAAGGTCGTGCTGGCGAGAACTGTGGCGTTCTGCTGCGTGGTACCAAGCGTGACGACGTTGAGCGTGGCCAGGTTCTGGTCAAGCCAGGTTCGGTCAAGCCGCACACCAAGTTCACTGCAGAAGTTTACGTTCTGAGCAAGGAAGAAGGCGGTCGTCACACTCCGTTCTTCAAAGGCTACCGTCCACAGTTCTACTTCCGTACTACTGACGTGACTGGTAACTGCGAGCTGCCAGAAGGCGTTGAAATGGTAATGCCAGGTGACAACATTCAGATGACTGTTACCCTGATCAAAACCATCGCGATGGAAGACGGTCTGCGTTTCGCTATCCGTGAAGGCGGTCGTACCGTCGGCGCTGGCGTCGTAGCCAAAATCATCGAGTAAGGCTTTTAAAGTCAGCTTGATGGATTGAAAAAGCCCCCGCTCAGCGGGGGCTTTTTTATTGGGTTGACACCTATCGGGGGCGTCTATAGAATTGCGCCTCCTTTTAACGGGCGTATTGCGCCCGGTGGGAATAGCAGCCGGAGTCTGAAATCCAATGCAAAATCAGCAAATCCGTATCAGGTTGAAGGCTTTTGACCATCGCCTGATCGACCAATCAACCCAGGAAATCGTGGAAACCGCGAAACGTACTGGTGCTCAAGTGCGTGGTCCAATTCCACTGCCTACCCGTAAAGAGCGGTTCACCGTTCTGGTTTCCCCGCACGTCAACAAAGACGCGCGTGACCAGTACGAGATCCGCACTCATAAGCGTGTTCTGGACATCGTCCAGCCAACGGATAAAACCGTTGATGCGCTGATGAAGCTTGATCTTGCGGCCGGTGTGGAAGTGCAGATCAGCCTCGGCTAAGACTCGGTCTTGGTCGTGTAACGCTCTGAAATGGGCGGCCATAGCGGGTGAAAGCCCCGTACACTCATGAGGTTTACAACATGACTATTGGTGTAGTCGGTCGTAAATGCGGTATGACCCGTATTTTCACCGAAGAAGGTGTCTCCATTCCGGTCACGGTCATTGAGATCGAGCCGAATCGCGTCACCCAGTTCAAAACTGAAGAGACCGATGGCTATCGTGCAGTGCAAGTCACTGTCGGCGAGCGTCGCGCTTCGCGTGTAACAGCAGCTCAGGCTGGCCACTTCGCTAAAGCGAACGTAGCCGCTGGTCGCACCACCATGGAATTCCGTCTTGAAGAAGGCGAGTACCAGGCTGGCGATCTGATCAACGCTGAAATCTTCGCCGCTGGTCAACTGGTTGATGTAACCGGTCAGTCCAAGGGTAAAGGCTTCCAGGGTACGATCAAGCGTTGGAATTTCCGCGGGCAAGATAACACCCACGGTAACTCCGTATCCCACCGCGTCCCAGGCTCTATCGGCCAGTGCCAGACTCCTGGTCGTGTATTCAAGGGCAAAAAAATGTCCGGTCATATGGGCGCTGAGCGCGTGACCGTGCAGTCCCTGGAAGTAGTGCGCGTGGACGCTGAACGCAATCTGTTGTTGGTCAAGGGTGCTGTTCCTGGCGCTACTGGCGGCAACCTGGTTGTACGTCCAGCAGCCAAGGCTCGCGGTTAAGGGGAAGCTGACATGCAATTAAATGTAAATGACGCTCAAGCGATCGAAGTTTCCGAACTGACATTTGGCGGCGAATTCAACGAGACGCTGGTTCACCAAGCAGTCGTGGCCTACATGGCCGGCGGCCGTCAAGGTAGCAAGCAGCAGAAGACCCGTTCCGACGTTCGTGGTGGCGGCAAGCGCCCATGGCGTCAGAAAGGTACTGGCCGTGCTCGTGCCGGTACTATCCGTAGCCCAATCTGGCGTGGCGGCGGTACCACTTTCGCAGCTCGTCCACAGGATCACTCCCAGAAGCTGAACAAGAAGATGTATCGCGCAGCAATGCGTTCCATCCTTGCTGAGCTGGTGCGTACTGATCGTCTGGTCGTGGTTCAGGATTTCGCTGTTGAAACTCCGAAAACCAAAGATCTGCTGGGCAAACTGAACAACATGAGCCTGACCGACGTTCTGATCGTGTCGGACGCTGTTGATCAGAACCTGTACCTGGCTGCTCGCAACCTGCCGCACGTAGATGTACGTGACGTGCAAGGTTCCGATCCAGTTAGTCTGATCGCATACGACAAGGTGTTGATCACCGTGTCGGCCGTGAAGAAATTCGAGGAGCTGCTGGGATGAACCAGGAACGCGTATTTAAAGTTCTGCTTGGCCCGCACGTTTCCGAGAAGGCTACGGTTCTGGCAGACAAGAAAGGCCAGTTCGTTTTCAAGGTTGCTACCGATGCAACCAAGCTGGAAATCAAGAAGGCCGTCGAAAGCCTGTTCAGCGTGAAAGTAGAGCGCGTCACTACCCTGAACGTTCTGGGTAAGAGCAAGCGCACTGCTCGCGGTCTGGGCAAGCGTAATGACTGGAAGAAGGCAGTTATCTCCCTTCAGCCAGGCCAAGATCTCGATTTCAGCAGCAGTGCTGAGTAAGGAAGGGGTGCATCATGGCAATCGTTAAATGCAAACCGACTTCCCCTGGCCGCCGTTTTGTGGTCAAGGTGGTCAACCAGGAGCTGCATAAAGGCGCTCCTCACGCACCGCTGCTCGAGAAAAAATCGAAGTCTGGTGGTCGTAACAACAATGGCCGTATTACCACTCGTCACATCGGTGGTGGTCATAAGCAGCATTACCGTATGGTCGATTTCCGTCGCAACGACAAAGATGGCATCGTCGCCACTGTCGAGCGTATCGAATACGATCCAAACCGTACTGCTCACATCGCACTGCTCTGCTACGCAGACGGCGAGCGCCGCTACATCATCGCCCCTAAAGGCGTGAGTGCTGGCGACCAGCTGATCGCAGGCGCTCTGGCTCCAATCAAGCCAGGCAACGCTCTGCAACTGCGCAACATTCCAGTCGGTTCTACCGTACACGGCATCGAATTGAAGCCAGGTAAAGGTGCACAGATCGCTCGTTCCGCTGGTGCTTCGGCTCAGCTGATCGCTCGTGAAGGTGTCTACGTGACCCTGCGTCTGCGTTCCGGTGAAATGCGTAAAGTCCTGGCTGAATGCCGTGCGACCCTGGGTGAAGTCTCGAACTCTGAGCACAGCCTGCGTTCGCTGGGTAAAGCTGGTGCCAAACGCTGGCGTGGCGTTCGCCCAACCGTTCGTGGTGTTGCCATGAACCCGGTTGACCACCCACATGGTGGTGGTGAAGGTCGTACCTCTGGTGGTCGTCATCCGGTATCGCCATGGGGCTTCCCGACTAAGGGTGCGAAGACTCGTGGTAATAAGCGTACCGACAAAATGATCGTCCGTCGTCGCAAGTAAATAGAGGGATACGACAGTGCCACGTTCTCTGAAAAAAGGTCCTTTTATTGATCTTCACCTACTGAAGAAGATCGAAGTGGCGGCGGAAAAGAACGATCGCAAACCAATTAAAACCTGGTCGCGTCGTTCGATGATCCTGCCACAAATGGTCGGTCTGACCATCGCAGTACACAACGGTCGTCAGCACGTCCCAGTTCTCGTTAACGAAGACATGGTCGGCCACAAACTGGGCGAGTTCGCCGGTACCCGCAACTATCGCGGGCACGTGGCTGACAAGAAAGCCAAGCGTTAAGGGGTAAGGAAATGGAAGTAGCCGCTAAGTTGTCGGGCGCTCGAATCTCCGCCCAGAAAGCCCGCTTGGTCGCCGACCAGATCCGCGGGAAGAAGGTGGGCGAAGCGCTCAACCTGTTGGCTTTCAGCAGTAAGAAAGCCGCCGAGATCATGAAGAAAGTGCTGGAGTCGGCCGTAGCCAACGCCGAGCATAACGAAGGCGCAGACGTTGATGACCTGAAAGTCAGCACCGTTTTCGTCAACGAAGGGCGTTCGCTGAAGCGCATCATGCCACGTGCCAAAGGCCGTGCTGATCGCATCGTCAAGCGGTCTTGCCATATCACTGTCAAGGTTGCTGACAAGTAACGGAGTCGAAGAGATGGGTCAGAAAGTACATCCCATTGGCATTCGCCTGGGAATCGTCAAGGAGCACACCTCCGTCTGGTACGCAGACGGTCGGACTTATGCGGACTACTTGTTCGCAGATCTGAAAGTGCGTGAGTATCTCCAAGACAAACTAAAAAGCGCGTCCGTAAGCCGTATCGATATCCATCGTCCGGCCCAAACTGCACGCATCACCATCCACACCGCTCGTCCAGGTATCGTTATCGGGAAGAAAGGTGAAGATGTTGAGAAACTGCGTCAGGACCTGACCAAGCAAATGGGTGTGCCTGTGCACATCAATATCGAAGAGATCCGCAAGCCGGAGCTCGACGGTATGCTGGTTGCGCAGAGCGTAGCTCAGCAGCTGGAGCGTCGTGTAATGTTCCGTCGCGCTATGAAGCGCGCTGTACAGAACGCCATGCGCATTGGTGCCAAAGGCATCAAAATCCAAGTGAGCGGTCGTCTCGGCGGTGCTGAAATCGCACGTACTGAATGGTATCGCGAAGGTCGTGTGCCACTGCACACCCTGCGTGCCGACATCGACTATGCCAACTACGAAGCTCACACCACTTACGGTGTGATCGGTGTAAAGGTTTGGATCTTCAAAGGCGAAGTTATTGGTGGTCGCCAAGAAGAACTGAAACCACAAGCACCAGCGCCTCGTAAAAAAGCTGCTAAGTAAGGGGTACGCCAAATGTTGCAACCAAAGCGTACGAAGTTCCGCAAGCAGATGACCGGCCACAACCGTGGTCTGGCACTGCGCGGTAGCAAAGTCAGCTTCGGCGAGTTCGCGCTGAAGTCTGTTGCTCGTGGTCGTCTCACCGCTCGTCAGATCGAGTCAGCGCGTCGTGCTCTGACCCGTCACGTAAAACGTGGCGGCAAGATCTGGATCCGTGTATTCCCGGACAAGCCGATCTCCAAGAAACCTCTCGAGGTTCGTATGGGTAAAGGTAAGGGTAACGTGGAGTACTGGGTTGCCCAGATTCAGCCAGGCAAAGTCCTGTATGAAATCGAGGGTGTTTCTGAAGAGCTGGCGCGTGAGGCTTTCGCCCTGGCTGCTGCAAAGCTGCCGCTCGCCACCTCCTTTGTTAAACGGACGGTGATGTGATGAAAGCGAATGAACTTCGTGAAAAATCCGCACAGCAGCTGAACGAGCAACTGCTCGGCCTGCTGCGCGACCAGTTCAATCTGCGCATGCAGAAAGCAACTGGCCAGTTGGGGCAGTCTCATCTGCTCTCGCAAGTTAAGCGTGACATCGCTCGCGTGAAGACTGTGCTCAACCAGCAGGCAGGTAAGTGATCATGGCTGAAGCCGAAAAAACTGTCCGTACGCTGACTGGCCGTGTTGTCAGCGACAAGATGGACAAAACCATCACCGTTCTGATCGAGCGTCGCGTTAAGCACCCGATCTACGGTAAATACGTTAAGCGTTCGACTAAGCTGCACGCGCACGACGAAACCAATCAGTGCCACATCGGCGACAAAGTCACTATTCGTGAAACTCGTCCGATGGCCAAGACCAAGTCTTGGGCGCTGGTTGATGTTCTCGAACGCGCTGTGGAAGTCTAAGGGCTAGGGGTCGGAGAAATTATATGATTCAGACTCAATCCATGCTCGATGTGGCCGATAACAGCGGCGCTCGCCGTGTTATGTGCATCAAGGTGCTGGGTGGCTCCCATCGTCGTTACGCTGGTATCGGTGACATCATCAAAGTTACCGTGAAGGAAGCAATTCCGCGCGGTAAGGTGAAAAAAGGCCAAGTGATGACTGCTGTTGTAGTCCGCACTCGTCACGGCGTACGTCGTGCTGATGGCTCCATTATCCGCTTTGATGGCAACGCTGCTGTTCTTCTGAACAACAAGCAAGAGCCGATCGGCACCCGTATCTTTGGGCCAGTGACCCGTGAACTTCGTACTGAGAAGTTCATGAAGATCGTCTCGCTCGCCCCAGAAGTGCTGTAAGGAGATCCGACATGCAAAAGATTCGTCGTGACGACGAGATCATCGTGATCGCCGGCAAAGACAAAGGTAAGCGCGGTAAGGTGCTGAAGGTTCTTGCTGACAACCGTCTGGTTGTTGGCGGTCTGAACCTGGTCAAGCGTCATACCAAGCCTAACCCGATGTCGGGCGTACAGGGCGGTATCGTCGAGAAAGAAGCGCCACTGCACGCTTCCAACGTCGCCATCTTCAACGGCGAAACCAACAAGGCTGACCGCGTTGGTTTCAAAGTAGAAGACGGTAAGAAAATTCGTGTCTTCAAGTCGACCCAAAAAGCGGTTGATGCTTGAACACTGCTAGGTAGAAGACCATGGCACGACTAAAAGAGATTTACCGGAAGGAAATCGCTCCGAAACTTAAGGAAGAACTTAAGCTTTCGAACGTGATGGAAGTTCCGCGCGTTACCAAAATCACCCTGAACATGGGTCTGGGCGAAGCGATCGGCGACAAAAAAGTCATCGAGCACGCTGTTGCTGACCTGGAAAAGATCACCGGCCAGAAAGTCGTTGTGACCTACGCTCGTAAATCCATCGCTGGCTTCAAAGTCCGCGAAGGATGGCCGATCGGCGTCAAAGTGACCCTGCGCCGTGAGCGTATGTACGAGTTCCTGGATCGTCTGCTGTCGATCTCCCTGCCTCGGGTTCGCGACTTCCGCGGCCTGAATGCCAAGTCCTTCGATGGTCGTGGCAACTACAGCATGGGCGTGAAAGAGCAGATCATCTTCCCGGAAATCGACTACGACAAGATCGATGCTCTCCGCGGTCTGGACATTACCCTGACCACCACTGCCAAGAACGATGATGAAGGCCGCGCTCTGCTGCGTGCTTTCAAATTCCCGTTCCGCAACTGATTGGAGTAGGAAAATGGCCAAGAAGAGCATGAAAAACCGTGAGCTGAAGCGTCAGCTCACCGTTGCCAAGTACGCCACCAAGCGTGCAGCGCTGAAAGCTATCATCGTCGATCTGAACGCAAGTCCAGAAGCGCGTTGGGAAGCTACCGTAGCTCTGCAGAAGCAACCACGTGACGCAAGCGCTTCGCGCATGCGTAACCGTTGCCGCCTGACTGGTCGTCCGCACGGCGTGTACCGCAAGTTCGGCCTCGGCCGTAACATGCTGCGTCAAGCTGCAATGCGCGGTGACGTACCAGGTCTGGTTAAAGCCAGCTGGTAACAGTTGTCAAAGTCTCGATGTTCGGGTTCGCAAGAACCTGACCACCGGTGGCCTTGAATCTGAATCAAGCCCCTTTTGGGGCTTGATTCATTTCTGGGGTGTGTCTAGAATGACCGGCTCGCCTGAGCCCGTGTTTTTCTGCCCGGAAGTTCTCGGCGACAAGTAGTAGCCGCAAGGCTAATTTTTCTGTATTAGGAGCGTCTAGCCCATGAGTATGCAGGACCCGTTAGCGGACATGCTAACTCGAATCCGTAATGCCCAGATGGCTGAAAAGTCTGTCGTAAGCATGCCGTCTTCCACGTTGAAGGCTGCTGTAGCAAAAGTCCTGAAGGACGAAGGTTACATCGCGGATTTTCAGATCACCACCGACGCCAAGCCGTCGCTGTCCATCTCGCTGAAGTACTTCGAAGGCCGTCCGGTTATCGAAGAAGTGAAGCGCGTTAGTCGTCCAGGCCTGCGTCAGTACAAGTCCGTTGAAGATCTGCCGAAAGTTCGTGGCGGTCTTGGCGTGTCTATCGTCTCCACCAACAAAGGTGTGATGACGGATCGTGCTGCGCGCGCTGCCGGTGTCGGCGGCGAAGTTCTTTGCACTGTGTTCTAAGGGGGGATAAGCATGTCTCGCGTCGCTAAGAACCCCGTTAAGCTGCCAGCCGGTGTCGAAGTCAAATTCGCAGGCCAACAGCTTTCGGTGAAGGGTGCCAAGGGTACTCTTGAACTGAACATCCATTCGTCCGTTGAGATCGTTGAAGAAGCTGGTGAGCTGCGTTTCGCTGCTCGCAATGGCGATCAACAAACTCGCGCAATGGCCGGTACCACGCGTGCGTTGGTAAACAACATGGTCCAGGGCGTAAGCCAAGGCTTCGAGCGCAAGCTCCAGCTGGTCGGTGTTGGTTACAAAGCGCAAGCAAAAGGTCAGGTTCTGAACCTGGCTCTTGGCTTCTCGCACCCAGTGGATTACGAACTGCCGGAAGGCATCACCGCTGAGACTCCTAGCCAGACCGATATCCTGATCAAGGGCATCGACAAGCAGCTGGTAGGTCAAGTGGCCGCCGAGATCCGCGACTTCCGTCCACCAGAGCCGTACAAAGGCAAAGGTGTGCGCTACGCGGACGAAGTCGTCCGTCGTAAAGAAGCCAAGAAGAAGTAGGGCATAGCAAATGACCGACAAAAAAGTTACTCGACTGCGTCGCGCTCGCAAAGCACGCCTGAAAATGCACGAACTCGAAGTCGTGCGTCTCTGCGTGTTCCGCTCGTCGCAGCACATCTACGCCCAGGTCATCTCGGCCGACGGCAACAAAGTCCTGGCAAGTGCCTCGACTTTGGATAAAGAACTGCGTGATGGTGCCACTGGCAACATCGACGCGGCCACAAAGGTTGGCCAGCTGGTCGCTACGCGTGCTAAGGCCGCTGGCGTCTCGCAAGTGGCTTTCGACCGCTCTGGCTTCAAGTACCACGGCCGCGTTAAAGCGCTGGCTGATGCTGCTCGTGAAGCTGGGCTGGAGTTCTAAGTTATGTCAAATAACGACCAAAAGCGCGACGAAGGCTACATCGAGAAGCTGGTTCAAGTTAACCGCGTAGCCAAAACCGTTAAAGGCGGCCGTATCTTCACTTTCACCGCGTTGACCGTGGTTGGTGATGGTAAAGGGCGTGTTGGCTTCGGCCGTGGCAAGTCACGTGAAGTGCCTGCTGCGATCCAGAAGGCAATGGAAGCTGCTCGCCGCAACATGATTCAAGTTGACCTGAACGGCACCACTCTGCAGTACGCAATGAAGTCCGCTCACGGCGCTTCGAAGGTGTACATGCAGCCTGCTTCTGAAGGTACCGGTATCATCGCTGGCGGCGCTATGCGTGCTGTCCTCGAAGTTGCTGGCGTTCAGAACGTTCTGGCCAAGTGCTACGGCTCGACTAACCCGGTAAACGTGGTTCACGCCACTTTCAAGGGTCTGAAGGCTATGCAGTCTCCTGAGTCCATCGCTGCCAAGCGTGGCCTGCGTGTTGAGGAGATCAAGTAATCATGGCTACCGTTAAAGTAACGCTGATCAAAAGCATGACCGGCCGCATCCCTAACCACAAACTGTGCGTTAAGGGTCTGGGTCTGCGTCGCATCGGTCACACTGTAGAAGTCCAGGATACTCCCGAGAATCGCGGGATGATCAACAAGGCTTACTACATGCTGCGTGTCGAGGGTTAATCGATGAAACTCAATGATCTGAGTCCAGCGCCGGGTTCCCGTCGCGAAAAGCATCGTCCGGGCCGTGGTATCGGTAGTGGTTTGGGCAAGACTGGTGGCCGTGGTCACAAAGGTCAGACCTCCCGCTCCGGTGGCACCATTGCTCCAGGCTTTGAAGGCGGTCAACAGCCGCTGCATCGTCGCCTGCCCAAGTTCGGTTTCGTTTCCCTGAAAGCCATGGACCGCGCAGAAGTGCGTCTGTCCGAGCTGGCCAAAGTGGAAGGCGACATCGTTACTGTGCAGTCCCTGAAAGATGCCAACGTGATCAACGTCAACGTACAGCGTGTGAAAATCATGCTGTCCGGTGAAGTGACTCGCGCTGTCACTATCGGCAAGGGAATCGGCGCCACCAAAGGTGCGCGTGCGGCTATCGAAGCAGCTGGCGGCAAGTTCGAGGAATAAATGGCTAAGCAAGGTGCTCTCTCTGCGCTCGGCAAAGGCGGTATGTCTGAACTCTGGGCTCGTCTGCGTTTTCTGTTCCTGGCGATTATCGTCTACCGAATAGGCGCACACATCCCGGTTCCAGGTATCAACCCGGACCGACTCGCAGACCTGTTTCGACAGAATGAGGGGACCATTCTTAGCTTGTTCAACATGTTCTCCGGCGGCGCGCTGGAACGGATGAGCATCTTTGCACTGGGGATCATGCCGTACATTTCGGCATCGATCATCATGCAACTGATGACCGCCGTCAGCCCGCAGCTGGAGCAGTTGAAGAAGGAAGGTGAAGCTGGCCGTCGCAAGATCAGCCAGTACACCCGCTACGGCACCGTCGTCCTCGCTCTCGTTCAGGCTATTGGCATGTCCATTGGCCTGGCGGGGCAGGGCGTTGCGTTCACTGGTGACTTTGGCTTCCATTTCGTCGCGGTAACCACTTTTGTGGCTGGTGCGATGTTCATGATGTGGCTGGGTGAGCAGATTACTGAGCGTGGTGTAGGCAACGGTATCTCGATGTTGATCTTTTCGGGTATCGTCGCCGGTCTTCCGAGAGCAATCGGGCAGTCTTTCGAGTCTGCGCGTCAGGGTGATATCAACATCTTCGCCCTGGTTGCCATCGGTTTGCTGGCAGTAGCGATTATCGGTTTCGTGGTGTTCATTGAGCGTGGCCAGCGTCGTATCGCTGTTCACTACGCCAAGCGTCAGCAGGGCCGCAAGGTTTTTGCTGCGCAGACAAGCCACTTGCCGCTGAAGGTGAACATGGCCGGTGTTATTCCGGCTATTTTCGCGAGCAGCATTTTGCTGTTCCCGGCTTCGTTGGGTGCCTGGTTCGGTCAGTCTGAAGGTATGGGCTGGTTGCAGGACATCTCGCAGTCGATCGCTCCTGGTCAGCCGTTGAATATTCTGCTGTTTAGTGCAGGGATTATTTTCTTCTGCTTCTTCTATACGGCGTTGATGTTCAATCCGAAAGACGTAGCGGAAAACCTGAAGAAGTCCGGTGCCTTTATTCCGGGCATCCGTCCAGGTGAGCAGTCTGCGCGCTATATCGATGGCGTTCTGACCCGCTTGACCATGTTCGGTGCTCTTTACATGACGGCCGTGTGCCTGTTGCCCCAGTTCCTGGTGGTTGCAGCAAACGTTCCGTTCTACCTTGGCGGGACCTCGTTGCTGATCGTGGTCGTGGTTGTGATGGACTTCATGTCCCAAGTACAATCGCACCTCGTTTCGCACCAGTACGAATCCCTGATGAAGAAAGCCAACCTGAAGGGTTACGGCAGCGGCATGTTGCGCTGAGTACCCATAAGGTTCGAGGAGTTGGTGATGAAAGTTCGTGCATCGGTGAAAAAGCTGTGCCGTAACTGCAAGATTATTCGCCGCGAAGGTGTTGTTCGAGTAATTTGCAGCGCGGAACCGCGTCACAAACAGCGCCAAGGCTGAGTGTGATTGTGCTTCAAGCCCGGTAGCTAGTGCGCTACCGGGTTGATTATTTGTTATTACAGCGATATTATCTCGCGCCCTATTTCTTGGCTTCCGGGGCGTAGGTAGCTGTCAATTGGAGTCCCACTGAATGGCCCGTATTGCAGGCGTTAACATTCCAGATAACAAGCATACTGTTATCTCGCTGACCTACATCTATGGTGTTGGTCGCACTACTGCGCAGAAGATCTGTGCAGTGACTGGGGTAAACCCAGCAGCAAAGATCAAAGATCTGAGCGACGAGCAAATTGAACAGCTGCGTGGCGAAGTGGCGAAGTTCACCACTGAAGGTGACCTGCGTCGCGAAATCAACATGAAAATCAAGCGCTTGATGGACCTCGGTTGCTATCGCGGTCTGCGTCATCGTCGTGGTCTGCCAGTACGCGGTCAGCGTACCAAGACCAACGCGCGTACCCGTAAAGGTCCGCGTAAGCCGATCCGCAAGTAATCGCCCCAGCGAATCGACAGGAATTTAATCATGGCAAAACCTGCTGCTCGTCCTCGTAAAAAAGTTAAAAAGACAGTGGTTGATGGCATCGCCCACATCCATGCATCTTTTAACAACACCATCGTGACCATTACCGACCGTCAAGGTAACGCTCTTTCCTGGGCTACCTCCGGTGGTTCGGGTTTCCGCGGTTCCCGCAAGTCCACCCCGTTCGCTGCTCAAGTAGCTGCTGAGCGTGCTGGTCAAGCTGCGCTGGAATACGGCCTGAAAAACCTCGACGTCAACGTCAAGGGTCCAGGTCCAGGTCGTGAATCCGCAGTCCGCGCTTTGAACGGCTGTGGCTACAAGATCGCCAGCATCACCGACGTGACGCCAATCCCGCACAACGGGTGCCGTCCGCCGAAGAAGCGCCGCGTGTAATCCAGGAGATTGTAAAGAATGGCTCGTTACATTGGTCCAAAATGCAAACTCGCTCGTCGCGAAGGCACCGATCTCTTCCTGAAGAGCGGCGTGCGCGCGATCGAATCGAAGTGCAACATTGAAGCAGCACCTGGTATCCACGGCCAACGCCGCGGCCGCCAGTCCGACTACGGCACCCAACTGCGTGAAAAGCAGAAGGTCCGTCGTATCTACGGCGTTCTCGAGCGTCAGTTCAGCGGCTACTACAAAGAAGCTGCTGGCAAGAAAGGTGCAACCGGTGAAAACCTGCTGCAACTTCTCGAATGCCGTCTGGACAACGTTGTATACCGTATGGGCTTTGGTTCGACTCGTGCCGAATCCCGTCAGCTGGTATCGCACAAGTCGATCAGCGTCAACGGTCAGACCGTAAACGTCCCGTCGTATCAGGTTCGTGCTGGTGACGTGGTTGCAGTTCGCGAGAAAGCAAAAAACCAACTTCGCATTGTCCAAGCTCTCGATCTGTGTGCCCAACGTGGCCGCGTAGAATGGGTAGAAGTAGACACTGAGAAGAAGTCGGGCGTTTTCAAGAACGTTCCTGCTCGCAGTGATCTGTCCGCCGACATCAACGAAAGCCTGATTGTCGAGCTCTACTCCAAGTAAGGGCTAGAAAATAGGTGCATCCATGCAGATTTCGGTAAATGAGTTCCTGACACCCCGCCACATTGATGTGCAGGTTGTCAGTCCAACCCGCGCCAAGATCACTCTCGAGCCTCTCGAGCGTGGTTTTGGCCACACCCTGGGCAACGCGCTGCGCCGCATCCTGTTGTCCTCAATGCCCGGCTGCGCAGTAGTCGAGGCCGAGATTGACGGTGTGCTCCACGAGTACAGCGCCATCGAAGGTGTACAGGAAGACGTAATTGAAATCCTGTTGAACCTTAAAGGTCTGGCCATCAAGCTGCACGGTCGTGACGAAGTTACGCTGACCTTGTCGAAGAAGGGTTCGGGGGTGGTTACCGCTGCCGATATTCAGCTGGATCATGATGTCGAGATCGTTAATCCCGATCACGTAATCGCTAACCTGGCGTCTAACGGCGCCCTGAACATGAAGCTCACCGTAGCTCGTGGTCGTGGTTATGAACCAGCCGACTCGCGTCAGAGCGATGAAGACGAAAGCCGCAGCATCGGTCGCTTGCAGCTCGATTCTTCGTTCAGCCCGGTTCGCCGTATCGCTTACGTGGTGGAAAACGCCCGTGTCGAGCAGCGTACCAACCTGGACAAGCTGGTTATTGATCTGGAAACCAACGGTACTCTGGATCCTGAAGAGGCTATCCGTCGCGCTGCAACCATCCTGCAACAGCAGCTGGCTGCGTTCGTCGACCTCAAAGGTGAAAGTGAGCCGCTGGTTGTCGAGCAGGAAGACGAGATCGATCCGATCCTGCTTCGCCCGGTTGACGATCTGGAACTGACTGTACGTTCGGCTAACTGCCTTAAGGCGGAAAACATCTACTACATCGGCGACCTGATTCAGCGTACCGAAGTAGAGCTGTTGAAGACTCCGAACCTGGGTAAGAAATCCTTGACTGAAATCAAGGACGTTCTGGCCTCCCGCGGTCTGTCCCTCGGCATGCGCCTCGACAACTGGCCGCCTGCAAGTCTTAAGAAGGACGACAAGGCGACTGCCTGATCGTCGTAATCACCGAACGTAGTGTTTGGTAAGGAATGAACCATGCGTCATCGTAAAAGTGGTCGTCACCTGAGCCGCACCAGCTCGCACCGCAAGGCCATGTTCCAAAACATGGCGGTGTCGCTGTTCGAGCACGAGCTGATCAAAACTACTCTGCCAAAAGCCAAAGAACTGCGCCGCGTTGCCGAGCCGCTGATCACTCTGGCCAAGACAGACAGCCTGGCTAACCGCCGTCTGGCTTTCGACCGTACTCGTTCGAAAGCTATCGTTGGTAAGCTCTTCAACGACCTGGGCAAGCGTTACGCTACCCGTGAGGGTGGCTACCTGCGCATCCTCAAGTGCGGTTTCCGCGCTGGCGACAACGCGCCTATGGCGTACGTCGAGTTGGTTGATCGTGCTACTGCTGGCGAAGCTGTATCCGCCGAGTAAGACGTCAGTCTGAAACAAAGAACCGGGCCTAGTGCCCGGTTTTTTGTGCCTGTAAGAAATGCGTCGTCCGTACAAGTTTCTGACATGGTCGAACTGCCACTATGTGCCGGGAAAACATAATTAGTAATTATCTATCGATGTCTGCAAGTTAATGAATTTGTAGCGATAACGTCGATGATCAATACTTCCCGCCAAGCCCATTAGCCGGCAGTTCAAAGACTGACAGAGGAAGAAGACCGCATGAGCCAGACCAAAACGCTTACAACCGCGAGTGGCGCGCCAGTCGCTGACAACCAGAATTCCCGCTCCGCCGGCCCACGCGGTCCGCTGCTGCTCGACGATTTCCACCTGCTCGAAAAGCTCGCGCACTTCAACCGTGAAAACATTCCTGAACGCCGCGTGCACGCCAAAGGCTCGGGCGCTTACGGTACGTTCACCGTCACTCGCGACATCACCGAATATACCAGCGCAAAACTGTTCGAATCGGTAGGTAAACAAACGCCAACCTTCCTGCGCTTTTCCACCGTAGGTGGCGAGCGTGGTTCGGCCGACACCGAGCGCGATCCGCGCGGTTTCGCCTTGAAGTTCTATACCGAAGAAGGCAACTGGGACATCGTCGGCAACAATACGCCGGTGTTCTTCATCCGTGATCCACTGAAGTTTCCGGACTTTATCCACACGCAAAAGCGTCTGCCGCAAAGCAATCTGAAAAGTGCGCAGATGATGTGGGATTTCTGGTCGCATTCGCCTGAAGCGCTGCACCAGGTGACCATTCTGTTTTCTGATCGCGGCATTCCGGATGGCTACCGTCACATGCACGGCTTCGGTAGCCATACGTACAGCCTGATCAATGCCAAAGGCGAGCGTCATTGGGTCAAGTGGCATTACAAGACGCAGCAAGGCATCAAGAACCTGGCGCCCGCCGACGCCGCCCGTTTGGCGGGAACCGACCCGGACTACGCGCAGCGTGACCTGTTCGAGGCCATCGAGCGCGGTGATTTCCCGAAATGGCGCGTGTGCATTCAGATCATGACCGAAGCGCAAGCGGCCGCTCATTACGAAAACCCGTTCGACGTCACCAAAACCTGGTCACAGAAAGAGTTTCCGCTGATCGAAGTCGGTGAGCTGGAGTTGAACCGCAACCCGCTGAACTACTTCGCCGAAGTTGAACAGGCTGCATTCGGCCCGAGCAACATGGTGCCAGGCGTGGGTTTGTCCCCGGACCGCATGCTGCAAGGCCGCGTATTTGCCTACGCTGACGCGCACCGCTACCGCGTTGGCACCAACCACCAGCAATTGCCGGTGAATGCTCCACGCAGTCCGGTGAACACTTATCAGCGTGACGGCTCCATGGCGTTCGGCAGCAATGGTGGTGCGGCGCCGAACTATGAACCGAGCAGCTACATCGAGTCGCCGAAACAAGCACCACATTACGCAGAGCCAGCACTGGCCTTGAACGGTGCCGCAGATCGCTATGATCACCGCGAAGATACCGATTACTACAGCCAGGCCGGTGCGTTGTTCCGCTTGATGAGCGAGGAGCAGAAAGCGCTGCTGGTCAGCAACATCGCGGGTGCGATGGCAGGTGTTTCCAGCGACGTCGTCGATCGTCAGTTGCAGCATTTCTACAAAGCCGATCGGGCGTATGGAGAAGCAATCGCAAACCTGCTCAACGTACAGCTTAACGAAGTCTAAACGAGAAGCAGAACCGCCCTCATTTGGGCGGTTTTTGCGTTATTTGGCCTGCTTTTCTCGGAATATCTTCGCTTTTATTGCGCGAAGCGGGTGACCTTCCGGTCAGGTTGGTTCAAACTACAGACTTTCAGGAAGGGAGATGTAGGGCGATGCAAGGCCACCCAGATGTAATCGATTACCTCAATACGTTGCTGACCGGCGAACTGGCCGCGCGTGACCAATATTTCGTTCATTCGCGGATGTATGAGGACTGGGGGTTCACCAAGCTCTACGAGCGCATCAACCACGAGATGGAAGAAGAAGCAGGCCACGCCGATGCATTGATGCGGCGGATCCTGATGCTCGAAGGCACGCCACGCATGCGTCCGGATGATCTGGATGTCGGCACTACGGTGCCGGAGATGCTCGAAGCTGATCTGCGCCTCGAATACAAAGTCCGCGCTGCGCTTTGCAAAGGCATCGAGCTTTGCGAGCAGCACCAGGACTACGTCAGCCGCGAGATTCTGCGGGTTCAGCTCAACGACACTGAAGAAGATCACACCTACTGGCTGGAAAAGCAGTTGGGTCTGATCAAGCTGATCGGTCTCGAGAACTACCTGCAATCCCACGCGTCCTGATTGCAACGGCTACAAAAAAGCCCCTGTCACTTTAACGGTGACAGGGGCTTTTTCATGCCTTGCAGTTAAGCCCGATCGCGGATCAGCAACGGCTTGAGGTAATGGCCGGTGTGAGACTGCTTCATTTCGGCTACCTCCTCCGGCGTGCCGGTGGCAATGATCTGACCCCCTTTGGAACCGCCCTCAGGACCGAGGTCCACCAGCCAGTCAGCGGTCTTGATCACATCGAGGTTGTGCTCGATGACCACCACGGTGTTGCCGTGATCGCGCAGGCGATGCAGAACGTCGAGCAACTGCTGGATATCCGCAAAGTGCAGACCGGTGGTCGGCTCATCGAGGATATACAGGGTCTTGCCGGTATCGCGCTTGGACAGCTCGCGCGACAACTTGACCCGCTGTGCTTCACCTCCGGACAGGGTCGTCGCCGACTGCCCGAGTTTGATGTACGACAGGCCGACATCCATCAGCGTCTGCAGCTTGCGCGCCAGTGCTGGCACCGCGTCGAAGAACTCCCGAGCTTCCTCGATGGTCATTTCGAGGGTCTCGTGGATGCTCTTGCCCTTGTATTTGATCTCAAGGGTTTCGCGGTTGTAGCGCTTGCTCTTGCACACATCGCAGGGCACGTAGATGTCCGGCAGGAAGTGCATCTCCACCTTGATCAGGCCATCGCCCTGACACGCCTCGCAACGCCCGCCCTTGACGTTGAACGAGAAACGCCCAGGGCCATAACCACGAGAGCGTGACTCGGGCACGCCGGCAAACAGTTCGCGGATCGGCGTGAACAGCCCGGTATACGTCGCCGGGTTGGAACGCGGTGTACGACCGATCGGGCTCTGGTCGATATCGACGACTTTGTCGAGATGCTCCAGACCTTTGATGCTGTCGTGTGCCGCCGCTTCAAGCGTGGTCGCGCCATTGAGTGCCGTGGCGCTCAGCGGGAACAGCGTGTTGTTGATCAGCGTCGATTTGCCCGAGCCGGATACGCCGGTCACGCAGGTCAGCAGGCCGATCGGGATATCCAGATCGACATTGCGCAAGTTGTTGCCACGCGCACCTTTGAGCGACAGGTTGAGCTTCTTGTTGCGCGGCGTGCGTTTGGCCGGCACTTCGATCTTCACCCGGCCGGACAGGTATTTGCCGGTCAGCGAATCCGGGTGCGCCATGACTTCGTCCGGCGTGCCTTCGGCAACAATCTGCCCGCCGTGCACACCTGCGCCAGGGCCGATATCGACAACATAGTCAGCCAGACGAATCGCGTCTTCATCATGCTCGACCACGATCACCGTGTTGCCGATATCGCGCAAATGCTTGAGCGTGCCGAGCAGCCGGTCGTTATCGCGCTGATGCAGGCCGATGGACGGCTCATCGAGGATGTATAGAACGCCAACAAGTCCGGCGCCAATCTGGCTGGCGAGACGGATCCGCTGCGCCTCGCCACCGGAGAGTGTGTCGGCGCTGCGATCCAGGGACAGATAATCGAGGCCGACGTTGACCAGGAACTGCAGACGCTCGCGGATTTCCTTGAGGATCTTGTCGGCGATCTCTCCGCGCCGCCCGGTCATCTTCAGTGCAGCGAAATATTCGCAGGCATCGCCGATCGGCAGATTGGTCACTGCCGGCAAGGTTTTCTCACCGACCCACACGTGCCGCGCTTCACGGCGCAGACGCGTGCCGCGGCAATCCGGGCAGGCCTGATGGCTGAGGAACTTGGCCAGCTCCTCGCGCACGCTCGCCGATTCGGTTTCGCGGTAACGGCGCTCCAGATTGGGCACGATGCCTTCGAACGGGTGCGAGCGTTTGACGATGTCGCCACGGTCGTTCAGGTACTTGAAGTCGACGTTCTGCGAGCCGCTGCCGTGCAGGATGAACTTCTGCTGCTCGGCGCTCAGGTCGTTGAAAGGCTTGTCCAGGCTGAACTTGTAATGCGAGGCGAGTGAGCCAAGCATCTGGAAGTAATAGACGTTGCGCCGGTCCCAGCCGCGTATCGCGCCCTCGGCGAGGGTCAGCTCGCCGTTGACCAGACGCTTGATGTCGAAGAACTGCTTCACGCCCAGGCCATCGCAGGTCGGGCAGGCGCCGGCCGGGTTGTTGAAGGAAAACAGCTTGGGTTCCAGCTCGCTGATCGCGTGGCCGCAGATCGGGCAGGCGAAGCGTGCGGAGAAGATCATTTCTTCGCCCGGCTCGTCGTCCATCGGCGCCACCAGGGCAATGCCATCAGCCAGTTTCAGCGCGGTCTCGAAGGACTCGGCCAGACGTTGCTGCAGATCGGCGCGAACCTTGAAGCGATCGACGATGACGTCAATCGAGTGCTTCTTCTGTTTATCCAGCTTCGGCAGCTCGTCGAGTTCGCAAATGCGCCCGTTGACCCGGGCGCGGACGAAACCTTGCGCACGCAATTCTTCGAAGACTGACAGGTGTTCGCCCTTGCGCTCGCGGATCACCGGTGCCAGCAGCATGAGTTTGCTGCCTTCCGGCTGCGCCAGCACCAGATCGACCATCTGGCTGACGGTCTGCGCTTCCAGCGGAATGTCGTGATCCGGGCAACGCGGCGTACCCACGCGGGCATAGAGCAGACGCAGGTAGTCGTAGATTTCGGTGATGGTGCCGACCGTGGAGCGCGGGTTGTGCGAGGTCGACTTCTGTTCGATGGAGATCGCCGGCGACAGGCCTTCGATGGTGTCGACGTCGGGTTTTTCCATCATCGACAGGAACTGCCTGGCGTAGGCCGACAGCGATTCGACATAGCGGCGCTGACCTTCGGCATACAGCGTGTCGAACGCCAGGGATGACTTGCCGGATCCGGACAGGCCGGTGATGACGATCAGTTTGTCCCGTGGCAGGGTCAGGTCGATGTTCTTCAGGTTGTGGGTACGGGCCCCACGTATCAGGATCTTGTCCAAAGTGGCCTCGCTCGGCGGGCGTCGAAAACGTAGGAGTATACGGGCAAATACTGGATGGATGCACACTATCCAACGAAGGGCGTTCTGCCGTTCATGAAGAGAGTTTCATCTATACGCGTCATAGCGTCGCGATATACCCCGTCTTCCGATGGGACTGGTAGAATCGCCGCCGGTTCACACGAGGTTTTTCCATGCACGATCCCCACAGCGAACGCATGAGTGGCAGCGAGACCCGCGCGGCGAGCGGTCTGGCCCTGGTGTTCGCCTTCCGTATGCTTGGCATGTTCATGGTGTTGCCGGTGCTGGCGACCTATGGCATGGATCTGGCGGGAGCGACCCCGGCCCTGATCGGGCTGGCGATTGGCGCTTACGGTCTGACCCAGGCGATTTTCCAGATCCCGTTCGGGATCATTTCGGATCGCATCGGTCGTCGACCGGTGATCTACCTCGGTCTGATTGTCTTCGCTCTCGGCAGTGTTCTCGCGTCCCAGGCCGATTCGATCTGGGGCGTGATCGCCGGGCGGATCCTGCAGGGCGCCGGGGCGATTTCCGCGGCGGTCATGGCGCTGCTTTCCGACCTGACCCGCGAACAGCATCGCACCAAAGCCATGGCCATGATCGGCATGACCATCGGCCTGTCGTTCGCCGTGGCCATGGTCGTGGGGCCGTTGCTCACCAGCGCTTTCGGGTTGTCGGGACTGTTCCTTGCCACTGGCGCGATGGCGCTGGTCGGCATCCTGATCATCATGTTCATGGTGCCGCAGTCCACCGGTCCACTGCAGCATCGTGAATCCGGCGTGGCGCGACAGGCACTGATGCCGACGCTCAAGCACCCGGACCTGCTGCGCCTCGATCTGGGCATCTTTGTGTTACATGCCATGTTGATGTCGAGCTTCGTTGCTCTGCCGCTGGCGCTGGTGGAAAAAGCCGGTTTGCCCAAGGAGCAGCACTGGTGGGTCTACCTCACCGCATTGATGATTTCGTTCTTCGCCATGATCCCGTTCATCATCTACGGCGAGAAGCGACGCAAAATGAAACGAGTTTTGCTCGGCGCCGTCATGACACTGATGCTGACTGAACTATTCTTCTGGCAGTTCGGCGATAGCCTGCGCGCCCTGGTGATCGGCACGGTGGTGTTCTTCACCGCGTTCAACCTGCTCGAGGCATCGTTGCCGTCGCTGATCAGCAAGGTTTCACCGGCAGGCGGCAAGGGCACGGCCATGGGCGTGTACTCCACCAGCCAGTTCCTCGGTTCGGCACTCGGCGGGATACTCGGCGGCTGGTTGTTCCAGCATGGCGGTCTGTCGGTTGTGTTCCTCGGATGCGCCGCGCTGGCTGCACTTTGGCTGGCCTTTGCTGTTACCATGCGCGAACCTCCCTACGTGACGAGCCTGCGCTTGCCGTTGTCGCCCGAAGCGATCCGCGAAGCGGGTCTGGTCGAGCGCCTCAAGGCCCTGGTAGGGGTAACAGATGCAGTGATAGTCGCCGAAGAGGCGGCTGTTTACATCAAACTGGACAAAGAATTAGTGGATCGCACCACCCTCGAACGCCTGGTCAACAACCCGGCCGGGGCTGCGTGCGACGCTTAGGAGAACGTTATGGCCCGTGGGGTTAACAAAGTCATATTGGTCGGCACTTGCGGCCAGGATCCCGAAGTTCGCTACCTGCCTAACGGTAACGCCGTGACCAACCTGAGTCTGGCCACCAGCGAACAATGGACCGACAAGCAGACCGGTCAGAAGGTCGAAAAGACCGAGTGGCACCGTGTGTCGATGTTTGGCAAGGTTGCCGAGATCGCTGGCGAATACCTGCGCAAGGGTTCGCAGGTCTACATCGAAGGCAAGCTGCAGACCCGCGAGTGGGAAAAGGACGGCATCAAGCGTTACACCACTGAAATCGTGGTCGACATGCAAGGCACCATGCAATTGCTCGGCGGCCGTCCACAGCAGGGCGACCAGCAAGGCGGCGGCAACAATTACCAGCAGCAGGCGCCACGTCAGCAGGCCCCACGCCCGCAGCAGTCGGCTCCGCAGCAGCGTTCGGCTCCACCAGCGCCGCAGCAGGCCGCACCGCAACCGGCTCCGGATTTCGACAGCTTCGATGACGATATTCCGTTCTGATTTGCCGCTGTAAACGCTTCCAATGAAAAGGCCCGTCGCTTAAACGACGGGCCTTTTTTGTGAGGCTATTTCAGCGCGACCCCTATCACCTGTAGGAGCTGACGAGTGCAACGAGGCTGCG
>NZ_QETJ01000035.1:0-38981 GCF_003105095.1 Pseudomonas sp. NDM
AATGTGGGAGCGAGCCTGCTCGCGAAGAGGCCTGCCTAGGCAACGCAAATTTTTGAACCTGCTGCGACAAAAACAACAAGCTCAGGAGTCACACTGATGAAAACCGCAACCCTCGCCACCCGCCGCTGGTGGTACATCATGCCGATCGTGTTCATCACATACAGCCTGGCCTATCTCGATCGCGCCAACTACGGCTTCGCCGCTGCGTCGGGCATGGCCGAAGACCTGATGATCACACCGGGCCTGTCCTCGCTGCTCGGTGCGTTGTTCTTTCTCGGTTACTTTTTCTTCCAGGTACCGGGCGCGATCTACGCGCAAAAGCACAGTGTGAAGAAGCTGATTTTCGTCAGCCTGATCCTCTGGGGCGGTCTCGCCACGTTGACCGGCGTGGTCTCCAACGCCTATTGGCTGATCGTCATCCGCTTCATGCTCGGCGTGGTCGAAGCGGCGGTGATGCCGGCGATGCTGGTCTATCTCTGCCACTGGTTCACCCGCGCCGAACGCTCGCGGGCCAATACCTTTCTGATCCTGGGCAACCCGGTGACCATGCTGTGGATGTCAGTGGTCTCGGGTTATCTGGTGCAGCATTTCAGCTGGCGCTGGATGTTCATCATTGAAGGTCTGCCGGCGGTTCTGTGGGCCTTTATCTGGTGGCGACTGGCCGATGATCGTCCGGCCCAGGCCAAGTGGCTCAACGATCAGGAAAAACACGATCTGGAAAGCGCCCTCGCCGCCGAGCAGGTCGGTATCAAAGCGGTGAAGAATTACGCTGAGGCATTCCGTTCGCCGAAGGTGATCATCCTGGCGCTGCAGTTCTTCTGCTGGAGCATCGGCGTTTACGGCTTCGTTTTGTGGCTGCCGTCGATCCTCAAGGCAGGCGCGCAGATGGACATGATCGAGGCTGGCTGGCTGTCGGCGCTGCCGTATCTGGCGGCGGTGATCGGCATGCTCGCGGTGTCGTGGGGCTCGGACAAATTGCAGAAGCGCAAACGCTTCGTCTGGCCGCCGCTGCTGATCGCCTCGATTGCGTTCTACGGCTCCTATGCCTTGGGCGCCGAACATTTCTGGTGGTCGTACACACTGCTGGTGATCGCCGGCGCCTGCATGTACGCGCCGTACGGGCCGTTCTTCGCCATCGTTCCGGAAATCCTGCCGGCCAACGTCGCGGGCGGTGCCATGGCGTTGATCAACAGCATGGGCGCGCTCGGCTCGTTCGGCGGTTCATATCTGGTCGGTTATCTGAACAGCTCCACCGGTTCGCCCGGCGCTTCCTATCTGTTGATGAGCGGCGCGTTGCTGCTGTCGGTGGTGCTGACGATTTTCCTCAAGCCCGGCGCCAGTGATCGCGTCGTCGCCAAAGCCGTCGCCACACCGCGTGTGCCGGCGCATTCCTGAAAGGATTTTTGCCATGAAAAAACAGGTCGTGCTGTACAAGAAACTCTCGCCCGCGCTGATGGCGCGCCTGCAAGCGCAGTTTGACGTGACGCAGATTGAAAGCCTCGACGCCGATGGCCTCATGCAGTTGCGCGATGCCCTGCCCCGCGCCCACGGTTTGCTCGGCGCCAGCCTCAAACTCGATGCGGCGCTGCTGGATCTGGCGCCGCAGCTGGAGGCGATTGCCAGCGTTTCCGTCGGTGTCGATAACTACGACATTGATTATCTGAGCCGGCGCGGGATTCTGCTGACCAACACGCCGGATGTGCTCACCGAGACCACCGCCGACACCGGTTTCGCGCTGATCCTCGCCGCTGCCCGGCGCGTGGTCGAACTGGCGAACATGGTCCGTGGCGGCCAATGGAGCCGCAACATCGGTCCGGCGCATTTCGGCACCGATGTGCACGGCAAGACGCTGGGCATCATCGGCATGGGCCGCATCGGCGAGGCCCTGGCCCAGCGTGGGCATTTCGGCTTTGGCATGCCGGTGATCTATCACAGCCAGTCGCGCAAGCCGGCGGTCGAGGCGCGTTTTGATGCGCAGTATCGAAGCCTCGAAGAATTATTACAGCAGGCTGATTTCATTTGCCTGACCTTGCCGCTGACGGCGCAGACCGAACGCTTGATCGGCACCGAACAGTTTGCGCTGATGCGCCCGGAGAGCATTTTCATCAATATCTCTCGCGGCAAAGTGGTCGATGAAGCAGCGATGGTCGAGGCATTGCGCAACAAGCGTATTCGCGCGGCGGGGCTGGATGTGTTCGAGCGCGAGCCGTTGAATCATGATTCGCCGTTGCTGCAGCTGAGCAATGTGGTGGCGACGCCGCACATGGGCTCGGCGACCCATGAGACGCGCGAGGCGATGGCGCGGTGTGCGGTGGAGAATCTGTTGGCGGCGCTGGGTGGGCAGCGGCCGGCGAATCTGGTGAATGCCTCTACTTGGCAAAACTGAGATCTTTATTGCCTACACAATCGCAATCGCGAGCAGGCTCACTCCTACATTTGAAATGCGTCCCCTTGTAGGAGTGAGCCTGCTCGCGATGAGGCCGGAACAGGCAACCCAAAACATCAGGCACTCCGCGCCTGCAGCAGCTGCACCGCACACAACGCAATCCGCGCGCAGGCATCCGCCAGTTTGACCCGATCCACCACCAGCCCGATGCGAATATGCCCCGCCGCGCTCGGCCCGAACGCTTCGCCGGCCAGCACAGAGACGCCATAACCTTCCAGCAAGCGCTCGGCAAACGCCTGAGCGCCAAGCCCAGTCTGGCGCACATCGACCATCACAAACATGCCGCCATCCGGGCAAATCGGCTGCAACCCAGGGCAACCGTACAAACGTTCGCAAACCAGATCGCGGCGCAAGCGATACTCCTCGCGCATCTGCGCGACTTCCGGCAGATCACTTTGCAGCGCCACTTGTGCGGCCTTCTGTACGAAATCCGGCAGACCGAAGAGCATGCTCAGCGACAGATTCACCAGATGCTCGGCCAAGGGTTTCGGGCCGATCATCCAGCCGATGCGCCAACCGGTCATCGCATGGGATTTCGACAGACTGTTGATCGTTGCGGTGCGCTCGGCCATGCCCGGCAGGCTCGCCGGGCTGATGTGCTCGCCTTCATATAAAAGCTCGCTGTACACCTCATCGCTGATCAACCACAGGTCATGGCGAATGCACAGCGCCGCCAGTTCCTGCCAGATCAGCAAAGACAAACTCGCGCCGCTGGGATTGTTCGGGCTGTTGAGCAACATGGCGCGGGTTCTCGGGGTGATACGCGCCGCAACATCCGCTGGGTCGACACGAAAACCGTTCTCCGGGCGCACCGGCACCGCAATCACCTTGGCACCGCAGGCGCCAAACACACCTTCGTAAGTAACGTACATCGGCTCGGCGACGATCACCTCATCACCCGGATCAAGCAGACATTGCGCCACCGAGTACACCGCGCATTGCGCGCCGGGCAGGACAATCACCTGATCAGGATCAACACGCTGACCACTGCGCTGGCGATGACGCTCGGCAATCAGCCTGCGCAGCTCGAACCGCCCACGCACATCGGCGTAATGGGTGTCGCCGGCCAACAGGCTGTCAATCGCACCATGGACGATCGGCAACGGCGTATCGAAATCCGGATCGCCGACGCTCAACAACAAAACATCAACGCCCTCGGCGCGCAGTTCCAGCGCTCGGTCGTGAATCTGCCAGGCAGCGGCACCCTCCCCGGCGATTCGTTGGGTCAAGGCTGAATAGCGCATGTACGTCTCCTGTTAGCGCGGTTTCCAGCCTTCACCGTATCTCAAATCACGAAACGCGCCACCATGGCGTTCAAATCCACTGCCAGTCGCGACAGTTCGTGGGTCGCGGCGCTGGTCTGGTTGGCGCCGGCGGCCGATTGCGTGGCGAGGTCGCGGATGTTGACCAGGTTGCGATCGACTTCGCGGGAGACTTGCGCCTGCTCTTCCGAAGCGCTGGCGATAACCAGGTTGCGTTCGTTGATCTGGTGAATCGATTGCGTGATCTGCTCCAGTGCCACGCCCGCCGCGCGCGCCATTTCCAACGTGGACTGGGTGCGCTGATTGCTTTGCTGCATCGACGAAACCGCTTCTCCGGTACCGTTCTGGATGCCGGCCACCATTTTTTCGATTTCCTGAGTCGACTGCGCGGTGCGATGGGCCAAGGCGCGCACTTCGTCAGCCACCACGGCAAAACCACGGCCAGCCTCGCCGGCACGCGCCGCTTCAATCGCAGCGTTGAGCGCCAAAAGGTTGGTCTGCTCGGCGATCGCGCGAATCACGTCCAGCACCTTGCCGATGTCACGACCTTGCGCGGCGAGGCCTTCGATCATCTGCGCGGTGTTCTGCACGTCGTGAGTCATGGTCTGGATCGCGTCGACGGTTTTAACCACCTGATCGCGACCTTCGCGGGCGGCGTGGGTCGACTGGTTTGACGCTTCGGAAGTCGACACGGCGTTGCGCGCCACCTCTTCCACCGCAGCGGTCATCTCGTTGACGGCCGTGGCGGCCTGCTCGATTTCGTTGTTCTGTTGCTGCAGCCCGCGCGACGCTTCTTCAGTGACGGCGCTGAGTTCTTCGGCAGCGGCGCCCAGTTGCGTGGCGGAACCGGCGATCTGCTCGATGGTTTTGCGCAGGTTGGTCTGCATCGCGGCCAAGGCTTCGAGCAGGCGCGCCGGTTCATCCTTGCCGTCAACTTCGATGGCTTTGCTGAGGTCACCGTCGGCAATGGTTTGCGCAGCGAGCACGGCGCGGTTGAGCGGCGTGACGATGCTGCGGGTCAGCAACCAGGCGAGCAACACGGTGGCCAGTGCCGCAATCACGGCGACGATGATGATCCCGGTGATGGCGCTGTCATAGTTTTCACCGGCCTTGGTGGCCGCCGCTCTGGCCCCGGCGGTATTCATGCCGATCAGCTTGTTGAGCTGCTCGCCCATTTGATCGGTGCCTTCCTTGATGCGCGTGTTGATCAATGCACGCATCGCTTCCAGATCGCCCTGGCGCGACAGCTCAAGCATGCGGTTCTGCGCTTGCAGGTAGTTATCGAGCGTGGTCGAAAACGTCTGGAAGACCGCGCGCTCGTCAGCGCCTGCTGGCAGCGCGGCGTAGCTGGCCTGGGCTTTGCGTACCTTGTCGACCAGCACAGCGATGCGGGTTTCTGCTTCTTGCAAGCTGGCCGGTTCGCGATTGACCAGCACACGGAACGAGAGAATGCGCATGCGCAGGACGTTTTCCGTGACCACGCTGAGGTGGGTCACGCTGGGCAATTGGTTGGTGTCCATATCGATCGACGCCTGACGAATGACCGTCATACGGCTGACGGCGAACACGCCGAGGACGATCACCAGCAAGGCGATAAAGGCAAAACCGAGGAAAGCACGGGGCGCGATATTGAGGTTACGCAGGGACATGGTCGGACTCTCGAATAGAAAGAAACTGCGAGCGTCCATGCCGTGAGCACTGGCCCTTGGCGGGCGGCAGTCCGGCGTCACTGGGTTATGGTTTTGTGCGCGCCTGACCGTTGTATCGGCCAGGCTTGAGGAAGGTTTCGGGTCCGCAGCAAATATTTTTCCGGACGTTACAACAATCAAACACTGCTGCGATCCTTTGACTTTTAAAAGCAGGATCAAAAGATCGCAGCCTCGTTGCACTCGACAGCTCCTACATACGCAAGCCGATCAGCGTTGGGTGGCGAGTTGCCAGACCCGCGCAATATCAGACGCGCGTTCACCCAGCAGCCGTGGTGCTTCGGCGCAGGCCTGTTCCAGGGTCATCGGCCCGCTGGTCACGGCGAACGCGGCGTCGATGCCGTGTTGATAGAGCTCCTGATAGCCCTCGCCCAAGGTCCCGGCAATCACGATCACCGGCACGGCATGTTGTTTGGCAACTCGCGCGACACCGAACGGCGTTTTGCCGCGCAAGGTTTGCGCATCGAAACGGCCTTCGCCGGTAATCACCAAATCCGCGCCTTTGACCGCCTCAGCAAGCCCGACCAATTCCGCCACCACCTCGACGCCCGCCTGAAACTGCGCGCCGAGAAAAGCCTTGGCCGCAAACCCCAGGCCACCCGCCGCGCCGCTGCCCGGCTCATCGCGCACATCCTTGCCCAACGCCTGCGCGCAGAGTTCGGCGAAGTGCCCCAGCGCCTGATCCAGTTGCTCAACCTGCACAGGCGACGCGCCCTTCTGCGGGCCGAAAATGGCCGAGGCACCCTGCGGGCCGCAGAGCGGATTGTTGACATCAGCGGCGATGTCGAAACGCACATCGGCCAGACGTGGATCAAGTTCACTCAAATCCAATCGCGCCAAATTCGCCAAGGCCAGCCCACCGGGCACCAGCGGCTGATCCTGCGCATCCAGCCACTTCACGCCCAAGGCCTGCATCGCCCCGGCCCCGCCGTCGTTGGTCGCGCTGCCGCCAATCGCCAGAATCACCCGTTGCGCCCCCGCATCCAGCGCAGCACGAATCAATTCGCCGGTGCCGAAGGTGCTGCTGATGCAGGCATCGCGCTGTCCCGGCAACACCAATTGCAGGCCGCTGGCCTCGGCCATTTCGATGATTGCCGTGTGACTGTGCGGCAACCAGCCCCACGCCGCGTCGACCGGCGTACCCAACGGGCCGCGCACGCGGGTGCGGCGCAGTTCGCCTTCGCAGGCCGCGAGAATCGACTCGACCGTCCCTTCGCCGCCATCCGCCATCGGGCACTTGATCAGTGTCGCCTGCGGCCAGACCTGAGCCAATCCGCGGGCGATGGCTTCGGCAACGCCTTGGGCACTCAGGCTGTCCTTGAACGAGTCGGGGGCGATGACGATCTTCATGGGAATTCTCCGGTTGCAGTGGCGTTCATGCTGCCAGCGGTCGCGAGCGTTGACGCCGGTCGGGTGCACAAGGGCTGGAGGTGATTGTTGTTCATTTTCACAAAAGGCTCTGCGGTGAATGTACCGCCGCCATCGCGAGCAGGCTCACTCCTACAGGGGAATGCATTCTGCTCGCGATGGCGTCTTTGAAGTCGCCCAATTAACCCGGATCTGTCTGCGGCAGTAGCTGCACCCCAAGATACAACGCCAGCATCCCGTCCAGCTTCAACGGATCAACCCCGCTCAACTCGGCAATCCGCTCCATCCGATAACGCAAACTGTTGCGATGAATCTCCAGGGCATCGGCACACGCCTGACTCTGACCATCGTGCTCGCACCAACTGCGCAAGGTCGCGAGCAACTGGCCGTTGCTGTCCTTGGCAATGACCTTGCGCAGGGGTTTGAGCAGTTCGTCCAGCGCATCATCGTTGCGATGGCGCCACAGCATGACCGGCAAGCGGTAACGATTGAGCGTCAGCAGCCTCGAATTCGGCAGCACATCACGTCCATAAGCAAGCAAATCGCCGACCCGTCGATAGCAGCGACGCAACCCGGCCAGACCATCCGCCTGCCCGCCGACGGCGATACGCAGAATCTTCCAGCCAAGGCCGTCGAGTTTTTCCAGCAGGCGATCATGCTCGACGTGCTGGCTCGCCGGGCGACACCAGAGCAGCGACGACTTCGCCGAACTCACGCACCAACTGTCGGGATAACGCGATATCAGCCATGCGCTCAACGCCTCGACGGTTTGCCCGGGGCCGTGCTCAATGCCCAGTTCGAAGAGATAGGGCACTCGCGTCAATTGTGGCTTCAGCCCGAGCTGCTGCGCCTCGTCGACCAGACGCGGCGAATCCCCCGCCTCGCTCAACAACAGCGCCAGCAGATCATCACAACGCTGGCGCCGCCACTGCTGCTCGGCCTGCTGATTGCGCTGGCCGACGAGCATTTCGGCGGTCATGCGCACCAGTTCGGCGTAGGTGCGCAATTGTTCCGGCTCGCCGGTGATGCCGAGCACGCCGATCAGGCGCTGGTCGAGCAGCAGCGGCAGATTGATCCCCGGCTGCACGCCTTTGAGATGCACCGCCGTCTGCGCATCGATTTCCACTACACGCCCGTTGGCCAGCACCAGTTGCGCGCCTTCATGACGGGTGTTGATCCGCTCCGGTTCGCCGCTGCCGAGGATCAGGCCCTGACTGTCCATGACGTTGACGTTGTACGGCAAAATGGCCATGGCCCGGTCGACGATGTGCTGGGCAAGGTCGTGATCGAGTTCGAACATAGCGGCGACAATCCTTCATTTCAGGCACAAGCGGTTGTTCAGCCGCACAGGGTCTGGCGACAAACCCTGTGCTCAGGCACAAAGACAATCCGGCCAAAGGTGGCCGAGACTCTCAGGGCGATCAACGTTACCCTTTGCATCGCAAAAAATCATAATAAAGAGAGAGCCGCTATGTCGCAGAGCGCCGCAGCTACCCAGACCATCGACGACGGTAAAAACGCCGTCTACAAACGCATCACCCTGCGTTTGATTCCCTTCATTTTCATCTGCTACCTGTTCAACTACCTCGACCGGGTCAACGTTGGTTTCGCCAAGTTGCAGATGCTCGATGCACTGAAGTTCAGCGAAACCGTGTACGGCCTCGGCGCCGGGATTTTCTTCATCGGATACGTGCTGTGCGGCGTGCCGAGCAACCTGGCACTGACCCGTTTCGGCCCACGGCGCTGGATTGCGCTGATGATGATCACCTGGGGCACGCTGTCGACTTGCCTGTTGTTCGTCACCACACCCACCGAGTTCTACACCCTGCGCTTCTTCACCGGTGCGGCTGAAGCCGGTTTCTTCCCGGGCGTCGTGCTGTATCTCTCGCAGTGGTTCCCGACCTTCCGCCGTGGGCGGATCATGGCGCTGTTCATGTCGGCAATTCCGGTCTCAGGTTTGCTCGGAAGCCCGTTTTCCGGGTGGATCCTCAACCACTTCGCCGCTGGCCAGGGTGGCCTGGCCGGCTGGCAATGGATGTTTCTGCTGCAAGGCATTCCGACCGTGATCCTCGGCGCGCTGGCCTATTTCCTGTTGAGCGACAGTTTCGCCAACGCCAAATGGCTGACCGCCCACGAACGTTCGGTGCTCGAAGCCGACCACGCCGAAGACCTCGCCAACAAACCGAAAACCGCCACCGACTCGCTGCTCGCGGTGTTCAAGAACCCGGCGATCTGGGCGTTCGGCCTCATCTACTTCTGCATCCAGAGCGGCGTCTACGCGATCAACTTCTGGCTGCCCTCGATCATCAAGAACCTCGGCTTCAGCGATAACCTGGTGATCGGCTGGCTGAGTGCGATTCCGTATCTGCTGGCGGCAGTGTTCATGCTGGTGGTCGGGCGTTCGGCAGACTTGCGCAAGGAGCGTCGCTGGCATTTGGTGGTACCGATGCTGATGGGGGCGGTCGGGCTGGTGATAGCAGTGAATTTTGCAGCGAATCCGGCGATTGCGATTCTCGGCCTGACCATTGCGACGATGGGAGCGCTGACCGGCCTGCCGATGTTCTGGCCAGTACCAACGGCCATGTTGAGCGCGGGTGCGGCGGCCGGTGGCCTGGCGTTGATCAACTCGATGGGGCAGATGGCGGGGTTCCTCAGTCCGTACCTGGTCGGTTGGGTCAAGGACAGCACCGGTTCGACGGATGCGGCGTTGTATGTGCTGGCGGCGGTGATTGTCGGCGGGAGTCTGTTGGCCTTGCGGATGACGCGGGCGTTGCGGGCCTAATCAGACGCGCAGATCAAAAGATCGCAGCCATCGGCAGCTCCTTCTCTGGAATGCGTTCCCTGTAGGAGCTGCCGAAGGCTGCGATCTTTTGCGTTTAACCGGTGCAATAATTCACTTTGCGGGCTCTGACGCTTCTGGTATTTGATTAACCCCTTCCCACCGACAAAAGGATTTCGGCATGAGCTTCCGCACACTGGGCCACTCGGGCTTGCAGGTCTCTACCCTCACCCTCGGCACGATGATGTTCGGCGAACAGACCAGCACGGAAGATTCGCTGCGCATCATCGACAAGGCATGGGATCAGGGGATCAATTTCATCGACACCGCCGACGTCTACACCAACGGCCGTTCCGAAGAGATCGTCGGGGAGGCGATTGCCCGGCATCGGCATGAATGGGTACTGGCCACCAAGGTCGGTTTCGGCCCAGTGGACGGTGTGCCGAACCGCAGCGGTCTGAGCCGCAAACACATCTTCAACGGGCTTGAAGCCAGCCTCACGCGGCTGGGAACTGACTACGTCGACATCTATTACCTGCACCGCGAAGACCACAACACCCCGCTTGAAGTCAGCGTGTCGGCGATTGGCGACCTGATTCGCCAAGGCAAGATTCGTTATTGGGGCTTGTCGAACTACCGAGGCTGGCGGATTGCCGAGGTGATTCGCATTGCCGACAAACTGGGCGTGGATCGGCCGGTAATCAGCCAGCCGCTGTACAACATCGTCAACCGCCAGGCCGAGACCGAGCAGATCACCGCTGCGCAAACCTACGGCCTCGGTGTGGTGCCTTACAGCCCGCTGGCCCGTGGCGTGCTCAGCGGCAAGTACGCCCCCGATGTGACCCCAGACGCCAACAGCCGCGCCGGGCGTCAGGACAAGCGCATTCTGGAAACCGAATGGCGCGTGGAGTCGCTGCGCATTGCCCAGCAGATTCAGCAATACACCGAGCAACGCGGCGTCGGCATGGTCGAGTTCGCGATTGCCTGGGTGTTGAACAACCGCGCGGTGACCTCGGCGATCGTCGGTCCACGCACTGAACAGCAGTGGGACGCCTACACGCTGGCGCAGGCGGTGAAGATCACCGCCGAAGACGAGGCGTTCATTGATTCGCTGGTGACACCGGGGCATGCCTCGACACCGGGTTTCAACGATGTGAGCCATTTTGTGTCGGGACGCAAACCGATTCAGTCCTGACTTTTGCCCCAGCCCTCTCCCGAAAGAGAGGGCTGGCCGGTGGAAACGAAACAAGGCCTTTGTAACAAAACCTATATACTCGGCCGCTTTATGGAACCGAGCTTCAGCAGCCACGACCTACGGTTGCTCGCTCGAAAAGTCAGCCAGGATAGTCAATGTTCAATCGGCCTCTCGAGTTTGCCTGCAAGCCTCTGCGCGCGATGTTCAAAGCGTTCGATAACAAAAAGGCATACGACACCTCCCCTTCTGCGCCGCCAACCAGCGCCAACCCGCGGATTGCCGCCCTTGAATACCGTGCGGACATCGACGGGCTGCGGGCAATCGCAGTTCTGCTCGTTCTCGTCTTCCACGGCGGCCTGACGCTGTTTCCGTCGGGCTTTATCGGCGTGGACATCTTCTTCGTGGTTTCGGGATATCTGACCACCTCGATCATCATGAAAGCGCTGGAGAACGGCACGTTCAGCTTCACCGGGTTCTACACCCGGCGAATCTGGCGCCTGCAACCGGCAGTCATTGCATTGCTGGTAGTGACGTTAGTCGTCAGCACGCTGCTGTATTTGCCCGATGACTACATCGACTTTCTGAAAAGCGGGAAATACACCTCGCTGCTCATCTCCAATCAGTACTTTTCCAAAGTGACTACGGGTTATGCGACGCCCGACGCGGCGAGTCTGCCGCTGTTGCACACCTGGTCGCTGGCCATTGAATGGCAGTGGTACCTGCTACTGCCATTGGGCATCTGGCTGCTTGATCGCTATGTGCCGGGAAAAGCGTTCAAAGCCGTCGTACTAGGATTGACTGTGGCCGCCACGGCGCTCGCGCTGTACCTGTCTCGGGCCTATCCCGACCTGAACTACTACTTCTTCACCGCGCGAATCTTTGAATTGATGATCGGCTCGTGTGCGGTCATTTTCAGCTCGGACAGATTTCGCCTGGGCCGTTTGAGCGCTTCTCTGGTTTGCGCGCTTGCACTGGCAACAATTTTCTACTGTGCGATTCAGGATGACATCCTCGGTGGCTTCCCCGGTCCCCATGCTGTCGCGGTGTGCATTGCCACCGCGGTGCTGCTGTTTCGCGGTATCGGTGACGTCAGCATCACCTCGAATGCCCTGGCATTCAAACCGTTGGTATTTATCGGCACCCTCTCCTACTCGCTGTATCTGTGGCACTGGCCGATTCTCGCGGTGCTCGCTTATCTGGGCATCGCGCTGACGCCAAGCGTGACGGTCGTGTACTTCATCGCCACGTTCGTGATCGGTTACCTGTCGTTTGTGCTTGTTGAAAACCGCTTTCGCAAGGCGCGAGCCGGTTTCGCCAAAACCCTGCTGTTGATGATGGTACTGCCCGCGATCTGCCTGTCGCTGCTGCACGCGGCGGGTAGAAACCATGAGGGCTGGCCTAACCGGTTTGGTGAAGACTCGGTCGCTATGTTCAGCACGTTGAAAGCCTATGTACCGCTCAACCGTGAGGATTGCCTGGGCGCCAGTGATGGCACCAATCCGGGCTGCATCATGGGCGCGACGCAGGCGAAACCGCAGGTGATGCTGATCGGCGATTCATACTCGAACCACTATTGGGGCTTTGTCGAAACACTCGCCAAGGATGCTGGGCTGTCGGTGCTGGCCCAGGGATATCCCGCCTGCCTCGCACTGCCCCGGATCTATCTCTACAACTGGTACAAAGCCAAAAACGCGCTGTATGAGAAATGTCACGCCGCGGCGCAACGCTACTACGACCTCATCGCCAGCAATCGTTTTCAGTACGTGATCATCGGCCAGTTCTGGGAGGCTTACCTCACCGATTCCATCGTCACGAAACTCGATGACCCGCGCAGCCTGGAGTTGTCCCAGCAACGACTGGGGATGGCGCTTCGAGAGGCGCTGGACATCATCGTCAAATCCGGTGCGCGGCCGATCCTGCTGATGAATACCCTGCCCATGCCCGCGAGAATCAACGAGTGCCTGCTCCGACAGGTCAAGCTGCGCGGGATGATGGGCAGCGCTGAACAGAGCCGTCTGTGTGCTGCCGTGCCATGGTCAGGCCTGGAGGATCCGTTCATGGCGAAGCTGTTCACCGAACTGCAGACGGACTATCCACAATTGATGGTGCTTGATCCAAAAACCGTGCAATGCAAAGACGGCACCTGCATGACCACGGTCGATGACGTGCCGGTGTACCGCGACATCGGTCATGTGTCCGATTACGCCTCGTACAAGTTTGGGGAGCTGTACCTCAAACGCTTCGGCAATCCGTTGAAGGCTGATCGATAACGGGCGCTAACCAACCAGAGCTCGCCAAGGCAGTTCGCCAACTATGCTGAATCTGCCAACAGGTCCGGCGCCCGCGCGCCTGCTTTGCGTTTGAAATAATGAGCACTTGCTCAATATTCGCCACGAAAAACCCGTATCCTGCGCACCCGTTCAACCCTCAACACGCGAGGACAGTTTGTCTAAAGGTATCGCTTTATCAGTGTCAGCCTCGGTGCTGTTTGCCGTCATGTATTACTACACGTCGCTGCTTACGCCTCTGAGCGGTGTGGAAATTTTCGGCTGGCGGATGCTCCTGACCGTGCCGTGCATGACCTTGTTCATGCTGGTATCCGGGGAATGGCGTCGGGTAGTGGAGCTGATCCGGTTGATGGCGGCCAGGCCGAAACTGATCGCCGGGCTGCTTGTTTCGTCGGCGCTGCTTGGCGTGCAGCTATGGCTGTTCATGTGGGCGCCGCTCAATGGCTACAGCCTCGATGTATCGCTGGGTTATTTCCTGCTGCCACTGGCAATGGTGCTGACCGGGCGGATTACCTACGGCGAAAGCCTGTCTTACCTGCAAAAAATCGCAGTGTTCTTTGCCTGCCTCGGCGTGGTGAACGAGCTGTATCAGGTCGGTGGATTTTCCTGGGCGACGCTGGTCGTCGTGGTCGGCTATCCGCTGTACTTCGTCCTGCGCAAATACCTGAAAACCGACAATCTTGGCGGCCTGTGGGTCGACATGACCTTGATGCTGCCGATTGCTTACTGGTTTGTGCAGGGCGGCGAACAAGGTCTGGCAGTATTCGATCAGTATCCGGGACTGATGTGGCTGATTCCGCTGCTCGGCCTGATCAGTGCTTCCGCGCTGGTGGTGTACATCATTGCCAGCCGCCTGCTGCCTTTCAGTCTGTTTGGCTTGTTGAGTTATGTTGAGCCGGTGTTGTTGCTTGCAGTGGCGTTGTTGCTGGGAGAAAGCATCAAGCCGGGCGAATGGCTGACCTACATCCCGATCTGGCTGGCGGTGGTGGTGCTGGTTTTCGAGGGCTTCAAGCATTTGACCCGCCAACGCCGCTCCTGAAAGCAAAAGATCGCCGCCTTCGGCAGCTCCTGCATTTGGAATGCGTTTTTCCTCTAGGAGCTGCCGAAGGCTGCGATCTTTTGATACTGAAAAAAAATCCCGGCCCTGCATCTCTGCAGGCCGGGATTTTTCATTTCAGGTGCGGATTACTCAGTGGTCAGCACACCACGACGCACCTGGTCACGCTCGATCGATTCGAACAATGCCTTGAAGTTGCCTTCGCCAAAACCATCGTCACCTTTACGCTGGATGAACTCGAAGAACACCGGGCCCATCAGGGTCTCCGAGAAGATCTGCAACAGCAGACGCTTGTCGCCCTGCTCCGACGCACCGTCGAGCAGAATGCCGCGCGATTGCAGCTGATCGACCGGCTCGCCGTGATTCGGCAGACGTCCTTCAAGCATTTCATAGTAAGTGTCCGGCGGCGCAGTCATGAAGCGCATGCCAATCTTCTTCAACTGATCCCAGGTCTTGATCAGGTCGTCGGTGAGGAAGGCAACGTGCTGGATGCCCTCGCCGTTGAACTGCATCAGGAACTCTTCGATCTGCCCGGCGCCTTTGGACGACTCTTCGTTCAACGGGATGCGGATCATGCCGTCTGGTGCGGTCATGGCTTTCGAGGTCAGGCCGGTGTACTCGCCCTTGATGTCGAAATAACGGATCTCGCGGAAGTTGAACAGCTTCTCGTAGAAGTTCGCCCAGTAGGCCATGCGACCGCGATAAACGTTGTGGGTCAGGTGGTCGATGATCTTCAGGCCGGCGCCGACCGGGTTGCGATCAACGCCTTCGATAAACACGAAGTCGATGTCGTAGATCGAACTGCCTTCGCCGAAACGGTCGATCAGGTACAGCGGCGCGCCGCCGATGCCTTTGATCGCTGGCAGATTGAGCTCCATCGGACCGGTTTCGATATGAATCGGCTGAGCGCCGAGTTCCAGTGCACGGCTGTAGGCTTTCTGCGAATCCTTGACGCGGAACGCCATGCCGCAAACGGACGGGCCGTGTTCGGCAGCGAAGTACGAGGCGACGCTGTTGGGTTCGTTGTTGAGGATCAGGTTGATCGCGCCCTGACGATACAGGTGCACGTTCTTGGAACGGTGGGTCGCGACCTTGGTGAAGCCCATGATCTCGAAGATCGGCTCAAGCGTGCCAGGAGTCGGCGCTGCGAACTCGATGAACTCGAAGCCCATCAGGCCCATTGGGTTTTCGTATAAATCTGCCATGGTGACGCCTCATCATTTCTTATCAATTAACCAGGGTTATTTGTCAGGAACGCGAGGCAGAGGGAGGCGCACAGGAGATGCCACGCACGCTGCGGGCGAGGAAGTCTCCGTAGATCAGTTGAAACCCGAATATCTTCATTGTCGACCCAAGGCTCTTGTGGGCGAGGCTTCTGCTGCCAGAAGACGATTATTATTGTATGCGTAACCCGATTCTACACAGCGTAACCTGGCTTGTCTGCCCTCCCTTTAGAATCCGCTTTTTTGCCTACTGTACAAGAGCCATCTGCCATCTATTCTCCCCTCTGGCTCAATTGTTTACCGGGCCCGACTCCAAGCCACAGGATGTGCCCATGCCGTTGACCCGCAGACCCCGCCGCAAACGCAGCACCCGCATTGCAGTAACGCTGCTCAGCGGTTTGCTGCCCATCGCGCTGGGCAGTGTGATCCTCTATATGCAGGCAGAACGCACGCTGCAGCAAAGCGCCGGGGAAACTGCCGAACAAGCGTTGCGCCAGTTCGACCTGATGCTCGATAACACCGCAGAAGCCGCCCGGGCTTTGCTTCCGCTTGCCGGAAAGAACTGCGAAGAGGTGAAGCTGGCCCTGCGCGAACAAGTGACCCGCCGGCCATTCGTGCGCTCGACCAATCTGGTCTGGGATAACAAACTTTATTGCAGCTCGCTGTTCGGGCAGTTCGAGGAAGCCGTGAATGCCGGGGATTATCATCAGGGTCGGCTGTGGTTGATGAATGGTAACCCTGTGACACCCGATACGGCGCTGCTGGTCTATCGCCTCAGCGACGGTCGCGGCGGCGCGCTGACCACGCTCGATGGTTATCACCTGAGCAATATTCTGCGCCTGATCGGTCGCCAGACATTGCTGATGCTGCAAGTGGGCGATAACTGGTTGTCCGCCGACGGCAAAGTGCATCAGGGGTCACTGCCGACCTTGCCGGTCGCGCAGAGCATGCTGGAGTCCCGGCAATATGGTTTCAGAGTTACGGCGGGTTTCCCTCAAGGCGAAACCTGGCGGTACATGGCGGCTGAGTATCCGCCACTGTTCAGCCTGCTGATCTTTTTCGGCGTGGTCTCCGGCGCGATCGGACACTTCGTACAAAAACGCTCGAGCTCCCCCAGTCACGAAATGCTCCGTGCGCTGGAAGCCGGTGAATTCATTCCATACTTCCAGCCCGTGGTTAACGGCGACAGCCAGCAATGGTCAGGTGCCGAAGTATTGATGCGCTGGAACCACCCGAAAGAAGGGCTGGTGCGTCCGGATCTGTTTATCCCGTTTGCCGAACACTCGGGCCTGATCGTGCCCATGACCCGCGCCCTGATGCAGCAGACAGCCCTGCTGCTAGGGCCTCACGCGGCGACCTTCGCCAAGCCGTTTCACCTGGGGATCAACATCACCGCCAGCCATTGCCGGGACCTGGAACTGGTGGAAGATTGTCGCGAGCTCCTTTCTGCATTCGCGCCGGGTAGCGTGCAACTCATACTGGAACTGACGGAGCGCGAGCTGATCGAGCCGACCGATATCACATTGCAGCTGTTTGAGCAGTTGCGTGCGTTGGGCGTAAAGATCGCGATCGACGACTTCGGCACCGGCCACTCCAGTCTCGGTTACCTGCGTACTTACAATGTCGACTTTCTCAAGATCGACCAGAGTTTCGTGGCTATGGTCGGCATCGATGCCTTATCGCGGCACATACTCGATTCCATCATTGAGCTTGCGGCCAAGCTGGAGCTGGGCATTGTTGCCGAAGGTGTCGAAACCCAGGCCCAGGCCGATTACCTGACCGAACATCACGTTAACTTTCTGCAGGGTTATTTTTACGCTAAACCAATGCCAGCCGCAGATTTCATCGACGCATTAACTCATCATTAACTCCCCCGACCATCCTGCCGAACAGGCGCACCAATTTGATACAAAAAATCATTGTTGTTACATGACGACAACATCAGGATTTACTCTTGTCGCATTAACTACTACAATTTTTTCAACCTCAGCCGGATTGGCAGGTGAGCCATTTATCACCGAGTCGCTTCAAGGCTCTTGGCTTATAGCTTTGTTTGCGGTTGGTATCAGCCAAACACACTATTGGAGTAAAGATATTGTCCAGACTCGCTGAATTTCGTGCAGCTGAAAAGGCCCTTCAGGAACAGCTCAAACAGCTGGAATCGCTGAAGAACGATGCCGGGCTCAAGAAAGAAATCGAATTCGAAGAGAAGCTCCAGGGACTGATGAAAAGCTACGGCAAAGGCCTGAAAGACATCATCGCCATTCTCGATCCGAACCCGGCAAAGTCCGGCCTGCAAGCGCCTGCAGCGCCCAAGACCCGCCGCGCTCGCGTGGTCAAGGTTTACCAGAACCCACACACTGGCGAACTGATCGAAACCAAGGGCGGCAATCATCGCGGCCTGAAAGCCTGGAAAGAACAGTACGGTGCGTCCACCGTTGATTCCTGGTTGCGCGGTTAATCTGACGCCAGCAAAAAGCCCTGCTCGATGCAGGGCTTTTTATTGACAATATCTAACAAATGAAATGATTTTCATCAAATAAGTTAGAATTTTGTGTAACGGTAGTGAGTCACTCGCTCAAACATTCTGCTGCGCGATGTTGCCGTGAGTACCTGATAAAACTTTGTGCTTAATCCTTTCCGGTATTCAATTTTCAGCGACTTAGTACGAACGTCTATAGTTTCAGGCTGTTGCGAGCAGCCACTATTTCGTCCTCGCTCGCCTTATAAACCTCTGCCTGGCCGGCGTATGAAAGTACATAAGCCGTGTCCGATTGCACAGCTGCCACTAACGTTTGTGATAATACGTGCCGGCCATTTTCGGTTACCGTGCAGGTCGTCTCCAGCCCGGTCAATGAACCCAGTGCTGCGGGATGAATCCTGTTGCATACGCTTTGATAACCACTGCGGAAAAAATCCTTCTGAATGGATTTGCGCATCTCCAGCAGCACACCCTGCAAATTGACCTGATGCCCCGCCTCCACCTGGCTCATGGTCAACTCCATCACCATCACTTGGTTACCATCGGCATCGTGCTTCACCGCCCTTTGTCGCGAGACCGGCGCTGCGGTGTCCGGCAAGGCTTCAATTTCCCAGCCTGCCGGCCAGGTGATGGCTGGTTCGGCCACCGCCGGAAAAACCACGGTCGACGACAAGACAAAAAAAACAAACACGGATTTGAACAGTCGGATCATTGCCGGACGCACTCGCAGGTAGAAGGCAAAGTCTGAGCCCCGCCTTCGCGCAGGGCAAGCCCGCCTTGCATTTGGCGATGCCGGCCGGCATGCGTATCATTGCGCCCATACACTTGCCCATTGTTATTGGAGGGCCCATGAGCCTCAACGAACTCAACACTTTTCCCGGCGTGACTGCCACGCCAGACAGCGCAACCCGCAACTTCGTGTTCAACCACACCATGCTGCGCGTCAAGGACATCACCAAGTCGCTGGATTTCTACACCCGCGTGCTGGGTTTTTCGCTGGTCGAGAAACGTGATTTCCCGGAGGCCGAGTTCAGCCTGTACTTTCTCGCGCTGGTCGACAAAGCACAGATCCCGGCTGACGCCGCTGCACGCACCGAGTGGATGAAATCGATCCCGGGCATTCTCGAACTGACCCACAACCACGGCACCGAAAACGATGCCGACTTCGCCTATCACAACGGCAACACCGACCCACGCGGCTTCGGTCACATCTGCATTTCGGTGCCGGATATCGTCGCGGCATGTGCACGTTTTGAAGAACTGGGTTGCGATTTCCAGAAGCGCTTGACCGATGGCCGCATGAAGAGCCTGGCGTTCATCAAGGATCCGGATGGTTACTGGGTCGAGATCATTCAGCCTGCGCCGCTGTAAAAGCTGAAAGCCCCTCACCCTAGCCCTCTCCCAGAGGGAGAGGGGACTGATTGGGGGATGTTGGAGAATTACACCGACCTGAACGATTGGCGGTGAACCCATAATCGACTGGATCTTTCCGGTTGACAGAAAACGCCAGACCGCTCGGTCGGCTCCCTCTCCCTCGGGAGAGGGCTGGGGTGAGGGGCAGCTTTACGCGCGCATAAAAAAACCCATGATCGCTCATGGGTTTTTTCGTTTTCGACGTGGCAATTACGCCGGTGCCGAAGTCCGGATCAAGTGATCGAACGCACTCAGCGAAGCCTTGGCGCCCTCGCCTACCGCAATCACGATCTGCTTGTAAGGCACAGTCGTCACATCACCGGCTGCAAAGATTCCCGGGATTGAAGTCTCGCCACGGTTATCGACAATAATCTCGCCACGCGGCGACAGCTCGATGGTGCCCTTCAGCCAATCGGTGTTGGGCAGCAGACCGATCTGCACGAAGATGCCTTCCAGTTCGACCGTGCGCAGCTCATCAGTGCTGCGATCCTTGTAGCGCAGGCCGTTGACCTTCTCGCCGTTGCCGGTGACTTCAGTGGTTTGCGCACTGGTGATCACGGTGACGTTCGGCAGGCTGTGCAGTTTGCGTTGCAATACGGCGTCGGCGCGCAGTTGCACGTCGAACTCCAGCAGCGTGACGTGCGAGACGATACCGGCCAGATCGATGGCTGCTTCAACGCCGGAGTTACCGCCGCCGATCACCGCCACACGCTTGCCCTTGAACAGCGGGCCGTCGCAGTGCGGGCAGTACGCCACACCTTTGTTGCGGTATTCCTGCTCGCCCGGGACGTTCATTTCGCGCCAGCGTGCGCCGGTCGCGAGGATTACGCTCTTGGCTTTGAGGGTTGCACCGCTGGCGAAGCGGACTTCGTGCAGCTCGCCATTCTTGCCCGGGATCAGCTTGTCGGCACGTTGCAGGTTCATGATGTCGACGTCGTATTGCTTGACGTGTTCTTCCAGCGCCGTGGCCAGTTTCGGGCCTTCGGTTTCCTGTACGGAAATGAAGTTTTCGATGGCCATGGTGTCCAGCACCTGACCGCCGAAGCGCTCAGCGGCGACGCCGGTGCGGATGCCTTTGCGTGCGGCATAGATCGCGGCCGAAGCGCCGGCCGGGCCACCGCCGACGACCAGTACATCAAAGGCTTCCTTGGCGCTGATCTTCTCGGCTTGACGGACAATGGCGCCGGTGTCGAGTTTGGCGAGGATTTCTTCCAGACCCATGCGGCCCTGGCCGAAGTTTTCGCCGTTCAGGTAGATGCTCGGCACAGCCATGATCTTGCGATCGTTGACTTCGTCCTGGAACAACGCGCCGTCGATGGCGACGTGGCGGATGTTCGGGTTGAGCACGGCCATCAGGTTCAACGCCTGGACGACGTCCGGGCAATTCTGGCAAGACAGCGAGAAATACGTCTCGAAGCTGAACTCGCCTTTGAGCGAGCGGATCTGCTCGATCACTTCAACGCTGGCCTTCGACGGGTGGCCGCCGACTTGCAGCAGGGCCAACACCAGGGAAGTGAATTCGTGGCCCATCGGGATACCGGCAAAACGCAGGCTGATGTCGGCTCCGGGGCGGTTGATCGAGAACGATGGCTTGCGCGCGTCGTCACCGCTGTCGATCAAGGTAATCTGGCTCGAAAGACTGGCAACGTCTTTCAGCAGGTCAAGCATTTCACGGGATTTCGCACCGTCGTCGAGGGATGCAACGATCTCGATTGGTTGGGTGACCCGTTCCAGGTACGATTTCAACTGGGCTTTAAGATTGGCGTCCAACATACGGGCGATTTCCTTTGTTTGAGGCGAAAAAAAGCCCGAGCGAATCTCGCCCGGGCATTTTTATTGGGCGGTGCAGCTAACTTAAGAAGGTGCGGCGTACCGCCCTGCGTTGCATGTCACAGACTCAGATCTTGCCAACCAGGTCCAGGGACGGAGCCAGAGTGGCCTCGCCTTCTTTCCACTTGGCCGGGCAAACTTCGCCTGGGTGTGCAGCGACGTACTGAGCAGCCTTGATCTTGCGCAGCAGCTCGGAAGCGTCACGGCCAACGCCGCCATCGTTCAGTTCAACGATTTTGATCTGGCCTTCAGGGTTGATCACGAAAGTGCCACGGTCAGCCAGGCCAGCTTCTTCGATCAGCACGTCGAAGTTGCGGGAGATGACGTGGGTCGGGTCGCCGATCATGGTGTATTCGATTTTGCCGATGGCTGGCGAAGTGTTGTGCCAGGCAGCGTGAGCAAAGTGGGTGTCGGTCGAAACGCTGTAGATTTCCACGCCCAGCTTCTTGAACTCAGCGTAGTTGTCGGCCAGGTCTTCCAGCTCGGTCGGGCACACGAAGGTGAAGTCGGCTGGGTAGAAGAACACTACGGACCACTTGCCTTTCAAGTCAGCATCCGAGACTTGAACGAAGTCGCCGTTTTTGAACGCGGTAGCTTTGAACGGTTTTACTTGGCTGTTGATGATAGGCATCGATGACTCTCCGTCAGGGGTTATGAAGTTGATGGGTGAATCCTACCCACTCACTCGACGGAAGGCTCATTGGCAAACCTGATACTGCTGATTTGTTTTCGCTATTAGCTGACTGTATTAATAGAAGAAAACGATCTCTACGGTTGATCCGGCTTATCCATAATCCGAGCCATTCCCTGGAATGGGCTGACCTCAACATAGCGCATGGCGGATTTCATGTCCTTCCAGCCAACGTAACTCATCAGCGATTTCAGATCCCAACCGCTTTGATGCGCCCAGGTTGCAAAGCCGCGTCGCAACGAATGACTGGTATAACCGGCGGCGGCAATCCCGGCGCGCTGCAAGGCCTGACGCAGCAGAGGAATGATGCTGTTGGCGTGCAGGCCCTCTTCGCTCAGATTGCCCCAGCGATCAATACTGCGGAATACCGCGCCGCGCACCAGCGCTGCCTCTGTGATCCAGTCGATATAGGCCTGCACCGGGCACAGCTTCAACAACGCCGGGGCCTGACAGGTCTGTCCGAGATTTTCCCGATCACCCTTACTGCGCGGCAGATACAAGGTGATTCCCTTGCCGGCACTCGCCTGCACATGCTCGACCTGCAAGCGGCACAACTCGTCGCTGCGAAAGCCTCTCCAGAATCCCAACAGAATCAGCGCACGATCACGATAGGCCTTGAGCAACGTCGGGCGGTCCTGCTCTTGCCGGGCGGTCTGCGCCTCGTGCTCCAGCCAATCGATCACTCGCTGCAGATCCTGCAGCTGCAACGGCTCGGCCTGTTTTTCCTGCGCCGGATGCAAGGCGCGAATCCCCTTGAACACCTTGCGCACCACTGGCGCCTTGGTCGGGTCGGCAAACCCTTGGCTGTTGTGCCACTGCGCCAGCGCCGACAGACGCAATTTCAGCGTATTGATCGACAACACGCCGGCGTGCTCCACCAGATAACGCGCAACGCTGTCGGCGGTAGCTGGCAGGAAACCGCCCCACGACACCTCGAAATGCTCGATGGCCATGCGATAGCTGCGGCGGGTGTTGTCTCGGGTGGCGGCTTGCAGATAGCGATCAATATCACTCATGGGCAGTTTTCTCGCTGGCGTACTGGATCAGGCATGCAGATGCGCATTTTGCCGTCTGACATTGGGTAATACCAGTATATCCCGCCTGTTTTATTTCAATGATTTACCTCTATTCTCAGCGTGGTACACTCCGTACTTTAGTGGCATGTACCACAGTACGTAACCGTAGGAGTTCACATGGCCCGTGGCGGCATTACCAAAGCACTGGTGCAAATCGCGCGCACAGCGATCCTGGCTCGCGGCGAACACCCGAGCATCGATGCAGTACGCATCGAAATGGGCAACACCGGCTCGAAAACCACGATCCATCGCTATCTGAAAGAATTGGACGATGGTGCCCAGCCGACAGAAGCCTCGGCAGAACCGATAGATGATGAGTTGACCACCCTCGTCTCGCGCCTTGCCCAACGCCTGAAAGAACAGGCGCAGGAGCCCATCGAGCAAGCCCGCGAGCAGTTCGAAGAGCAACGCGAAGCACTGGAAGCCGAGCTGAAACAGGCTCGCCAGGCGCTGGAAAAACTCGAACACGACCACGATATTCAGGGTGCCGCGCTGCAACGCGAATCCGAAGCGCTGAGCAACACCCGCTCGATGCTGCAAACCGAACAGACGCGCAACGCTGGCCTGAATCAGGCATTGGCCGACTTTGAATTGCGCTTGCAGGATAAGGACGAGCAGATTCGCTCACTGGAAGAAAAGCACCTGCACGCCCGCGATGCGCTGGAGCATTACCGCAATGCGACCAAGGAACAGCGCGAGCAGGAACAGGCCCGCCATGAAGGGCAAATCCAGCAGATCCAGACAGAACTGCGCCAGGCTCAGCAGAGCGCGCTGGTGCGTCAGGATGAGATCACTCAGCTGCACCGCGATAACGAACGCCTGCTCACCGAGAACCGTGGCACTCAGCGTGAGCTGAACCTGCTGCAGGACCAGCTCAAGCAGAGCAATCAGCGTCAGGATCAATTGCTCGAGCAGGCCACGCGCATGGACAGCGAGCGCACCCTGCTCCAGGAACGTCTACGCGTGGCGACACTGGAAAGCCAGGCGCTCAAACAGAGCGTCGACGAGCAGACGCAGCTCAATCAGTCACTGGAAAAGGAATTGCTCAAGGCTCAGGCAAGCCTGGAAGACAGCCAGCGTCTGGCGGCTGCCGTTGCAGCAGCGCCAGATTCGGCCAAAGCGAAGGATGTTTAAGCGCTGACCGGTGTGCGCATGGTGACGAACTCTTCGGCGGCCGTCGGGTGCACCCCGATGGTGTCGTCGAAGTCGCGCTTGGTCGCGCCAGCCTTCAAGGCAATCGCCAGGCCCTGCACGATCTCGCCAGCGTCCGGGCCGACCATGTGGCAGCCAAGCACTTTGTCGGTCCTGGCGTCGACCACCAGTTTCATCAGGGTTTTCTCCTGACAGTCAGTCAGGGTCAGCTTCATCGGCCGGAAGCGGCTCTCGAAAATCACCACCTCATGGCCGCATTCGCGCGCTTCCTCTTCAGTCAAACCAACAGTGCCAATGTTCGGCAGGCTGAACACGGCCGTCGGGATCATCTTGTAATCCACCGGGCGATATTGCTCTGGCTTGAACAAGCGTCGAGCCACGGCCATGCCTTCAGCCAGTGCGACGGGGGTCAATTGCACGCGACCGATGACATCGCCCAGCGCGAGAATTGACGGCTCGGTGGTTTGATACTCGTCGTCGACTTTGATGAAGCCCTTGTCGTCGAGCTGCACATCGGTGTTTTCCAGGCCAAGATTGTCCAGCATCGGACGCCGACCGGTGGCGTAGAACACGCAATCGGCTTCGAGTACGCGACCATCCTTGAGCGTTGCTTTCAAGCTACCGTCGGCCTGCTTGTCAATGCGTGCGATGTCGGCATTGAATTGCAGATCGAGACCGCGCTTGGTCAACTCTTCCTGCAGATGCTTGCGTACCGAGCCGTCGAAACCACGCAGGAACAGATCGCCGCGATACAACAGCGTCGTGTTGGCACCGAGGCCGTGGAAGATTCCGGCGAACTCGACGGCGATATAACCGCCACCCACCACCAGCACCCGCTTGGGCAGCTCTTTGAGGAAGAATGCCTCGTTCGAACCGATCGCGTGTTCATGCCCCGGGATCTCAGGGATCTGCGGCCAGCCGCCGGTGGCGATCAGAATGTTCTTCGCGGTGAAGCGCTCACCATTGACCTCGACCTCGTGCGGCCCGACGATTTTGGCGTGCGCCTCGTGCAGGGTCACGCCACTGTTGACCAGAAGATTGCGGTAAATGCCGTTGAGGCGATTGATCTCGCGATCCTTGTTGGCGATCAGCGTGGCCCAGTCGAAGTTCGCTTCGCCCAGGTTCCAGCCAAAACCGGACGCCTGCTCGAAGTCCTCGGCAAAGTGCGCGCCGTACACCAGCAGCTTTTTCGGCACACAGCCGACATTGACGCAGGTCCCGCCCAGATAACGACTCTCGGCCACCGCCACTTTCGCCCCGAAACCGGCGGCAAACCGCGCAGCCCGCACACCGCCGGAACCGGCACCAATCACATAAAGGTCAAAATCGTAGGCCATTTCTATCTCCTCGGCAGGCCATCAGCATACCCGCAGTCATCCATTGGGCAAGCACTGCCGTTTATATAAGGACGGAAAATGAAAAAGCCACCCGAAGGTGGCTTTATCTTGCAGACGGGGCAAAAGCTTTTAGTAGGCCTTGCCAGTCTTGTAGAAGTTTTCGAAGCAGAAGTTGGTCGCGTCGATGTAGCCTTCAGCGCCACCGCAGTCGAAACGCTTGCCCTTGAACTTGTAGGCCATGACGCAGCCGTTCTGGGCCTGCTTCATCAGGGCGTCGGTGATCTGGATTTCACCGCCCTTGCCTGGCTCGGTCTGTTCGATCAGGTCGAAGATGTCCGGGGTCAGGATGTAACGACCGATGATAGCCAGGTTCGACGGCGCGTCTTCCGGCTTCGGCTTCTCGACCATGCTGTGCACGCGATAGATGTCGTCGCGGATCATTTCGCCAGCAATCACACCGTACTTGTTGGTTTCCTGCGGATCGACTTCCTGGATGGCGACGATCGAGCAGCGGAACTGTTTGTACAGCTTGACCATCTGGGTCAGCACGCCGTCGCCGTCAATGTTTACGCACAGGTCGTCCGCCAGGACCACGGCGAACGGTTCGTCACCGATCAGCGGGCGGCCAGTCAGGATCGCGTGGCCCAGACCCTTCATTTCGGTCTGACGGGTGTAGGAGAACGAGCACTCGTCCAGCAGCTTGCGGATGCCGACCAGGTATTTTTCCTTGTCGGTGCCCTTGATCTGGTTTTCCAGCTCGTAGCTGATGTCGAAGTGGTCTTCCAGAGCACGCTTGCCACGACCGGTAACGATGGAGATTTCAGTCAGGCCCGCGTCCAGTGCTTCTTCAACGCCGTACTGGATCAGTGGCTTGTTTACCACCGGCAGCATTTCTTTAGGCATGGCTTTGGTCGCTGGGAGGAAGCGAGTGCCGTAACCGGCTGCTGGAAACAAGCATTTCTTGATCATATAAGTCCTTGAAAAGGCTGTGTGTACGAGTTTCGAGGCAGTCTAATCAGGCGGCGTGCGCCTTACAATGCCCCGCGCTGGCTAACCGATGCCAACATAGAGAAATATTCGCGCGGATAGTTCCGTCGAGGTTTTTCAGCGGCGAATTCAGCGTAGCCCAGGATCGTGAGCATCGGGGTCACCATACGCTTATCAGCTCCCAATGCGAGCATTTGCCGCTATCATGGCGCCTTTGAACCAGCGAATGAGACAGACTAGATGGCCGCGGTAAAAATCATCAACGGGTATGTGATCGACAAGAAAGACGGCAAGTGGACGCTGACCACCACCAACGGCGAACACATCGCCGGGCCTTTCGACAGTGAACAGATGGCGACGGATGTGGCCTCGGTATTCACCGATACGCCTGCATCATCCAAGCGTCGTGGCAAAGATCAGGACTGATCCCGTTGCCGCACGCCCCAGGCCCTGCCAGCACGCAGGGCTTTTTTGTGCCTTGTTGGCAAACAAGTGGCCAATCGCTATAACCTTTTCATCGCGGCGCTGTCAGAGCCTCCAGTCCCCCACTTGAAGACCACGCAACCATGAACCTGAACAAACTGCAGCCGCTCTTCGCGGCATTGGTACTGAGCGGCTGTGCCACCTCGCAGCCGACCTATCTGAACAATGGCGAACAGGGCCTGAGCATCGATTGCTCCGGCGAAGCCAACTCCTGGGCAATGTGCTACGAGAAAGCCGACGCTTCTTGCGCAGGCACCGGCTATCGCATCGTCGGCACCGACGGCACACCGGCGCCAAAGGAAGATGATAAAACCCTCGGCGTCGACGTCGGCAATTACAAGACCCGCAACGTCGTGGTCGTATGCAAATAGTCGCTACATGTGGATTTCGGCGAACTTGATCCCGAGGCCACGGACGACCTCGATCAACTCGTCGAGCCGACTGAAAGACTCGACTTCATCATTGTCGTCCACCAAGAAGTAGCTGCGCCCTGCACTCTTCTTGAAAAACACGATCCATTCACCGGGATTCGCCGGGTTCTGGATGATATGGGTGGCAGAGACAAGGCCCTCTGCATGGCGCTCGCGCACGTGCTCTCGCTTCATCGCAACTCCAAAAATGACAATGCCGTCACAGCAGGACTGTGACGGCATCGGATGCTGATGTTCAGTAGTCTATCAGCCGGAAATACAGGCGTTCGCGGCTTTCTGCACATCGTGGGGGCGAACCGGCACATTGGACATTCGCTCGTGCAGTTTGATGCTGCTGCCGCCAGCACGATCTTCGATATCAAACACCGCTGCCGGGCCTGAAGACAGTTTGCCCGGGACGATCACCCGAACCCCATCCTTCTGCGGCTGGACCTGCAGCGCACCACGGCTGTCAGCAAGCTTGTCGGTCAGGCACTGCGCGTACTCCTGAGGCTTTTTGCCGGAGATCACGCTCATGGTTGGCAGCGTTTCATTGATTTCGGAAACATTTGCACAACCGGCCATCGCCAGAATCAACGGCACACACGCCACACCCCACTTCATATAAATCCTCCGTTAAAGACCGTCCGACAGCATGAATGCCGCTTTTCTCCGGGGCCTTGCGCATTTAACCCGCATGCCATTGCGAATATCTGTTCAAAATTTGTCAAAGCATCGCCCGACGGCCAGATAATAACCCGTGCGGGCTGATAAACTGCGTCCATCGACAAGCTATCGTTTTGATTTAGTAGAAAAAGCCCTTCTGGAGGCGCCCATGAAATTCATTCACCAGCGCGAGCACCTCAACGAAGACGACATCGTCGTCATTCAATGCTCGCAGATGTGCAACATCCGTTTGATGAACGACGCCAACTTCCGCAGCTTCAAAAACGGCGGCCGTCATACCTATCACGGCGGCGCGTTCGACACCTTCCCGGCGCGCATCACCGCGCCGAGCACCGGCTTCTGGAACATCACCATCGACACCGTCAATCGCCGCGCAATCAGCGTGACGCGCAAGCCGACGCTGACCCATTCGATCAAGATCATCCGTCGCTCCAGCACCAAACTGAGCTGAGACGCGCAGCCTATTCTGAAAGGAAACCACCACCGTGGCGCAAACAACCAAATATGTGATCAAGTACAAACTGGACGGCGAGCAGCGTTTCGACTTCGCAGAACTCAAAAACGGCACTGACGAGGAAGCGAAAGCGGCGCTGAAAAAAATGCACGCTGATGAAGAGCTCAGTGACATCAAGGTCAGCAAAGCGCTGTAACCGACACCATGCAACCGACCACCTTTGACCTGTTCGCCGACAACGAACCCGTACAGAAACCCCGCGCCGAGCAGATCGGCGAGCAATCGTGGGTGCTGCGCGGGTTCGCCTTGCCTCGGGTCGAGCAACTGCTGACGGCGCTCAAGGTCATTCTTGCTGCCGCTCCGCTCCGCCACATGGTGACGCCGGGTGGGTTCAGCATGTCGGTCGGCACCAGCAGTTGCGGGCAACTGGGCTGGATCACCGATCGCAGCGGTTACCGCTATTCCAGCGTCGATCCACTCAGCGGCTTGCCATGGCCGTCGATGCCGGCGGTGTTTGCCGATCTGGCGCACGAGGCGGCAGCGCAAGCCGGCTTCAAGGATTTCCATGCCGATTCCTGCCTGATCAACCAATATGTGCCCGGCGCCAAGATGTCATTGCATCAGGACAAAGACGAAAAGGGCTTTGCTGCGCCCATCGTTTCATTGTCGCTGGGTCTGCCGGCGATGTTTCTGTTTGGCGGCTTCGAGCGCAGCGATAAAAGCCAGCGCATCCCGCTGCTGCATGGCGACATGGTGGTCTGGGGCGGCGTGGATCGCCTGCGCTATCACGGCGTGCTGCCGGTCAAACCCGGCCATCACCCACGCTTGGGCGAACGACGTATCAACATCACCTTCCGCGTCGCCGGGGATCAGTAAAAGTTTGACCGCAAGGCGCGGAGTGTTGCGAGCTACGATGCTGGTTAACCTGAGCCAAACAGGTCAACGGATTACTCGTCATGGAAACGCTTTCGAACACCATCAACATTGAAGACGATCCACGCTGGGCCGCCGTGGTTGCCCGCGACCCGAGTGCTGACGGGCAATTTGTCTACGCGGTAAAGACCACCGGCGTCTATTGCCGTCCGAGCAGCATTGCGCGCTTGCCCAAACCGCAGAACGTCGAGTTTTTCGATACCCCTGAACTGGCCGAAGCTGCCGGGTATCGTCCAAGCAAACGCGCCAGCAAGGTCCAGAATGACGCGCAGCAAGCAGCGATCATTGCTGCGGCCTGTCGGCAGATCGAGGCGTCCGAGACGTTGCCGGCGCTCGACAACCTAGCGGCCAGCGCCGGGCTCAGCCCTTTTCATTTCCATCGAGTGTTCAAAGCTGCGACAGGCCTGACGCCCAAGGCTTACGCCACGGCGCAACGCTCGCGCAAGCTGCGTGCACGACTGGCGGACGGCGGTTCGGTGACCGATGCGCTGTATGACGCGGGCTTCAATTCCAACAGCCGTTTCTACGCAGCAGCCGATCAACTGCTGGGCATGAAGCCGACTGACTACCGCGGCGCCGGACAGAACAACGACATTCGCTTTGCCGTCGGCCAATGTTCGCTTGGGGCGATTCTGGTGGCGCAGAGTGAACGGGGGATTTGCGCGATTCTGCTGGGCGACGATCCACATCAGTTGGTCTGCGACCTGCAGGATCAATTTCGCAACGCCAACCTGATCGGTGCCGACCGTGATTTCGAACAGTTGATCGCCAGCGTCGTCGGCTTTGTCGAAGCACCAGCGACGGGCCTGACCTTGCCGCTGGATATACGCGGAACCGCGTTTCAGGAGCGCGTCTGGCAGGCGCTGCGCGAGATCCCCGCAGGCAGCACCGCCAGTTACGCCGAGATCGCGCAACGCATCGGCGCACCGACTTCGATGCGCGCGGTGGCTCAGGCGTGCGGCGCCAACCGCTTGGCGGTGGCGATTCCCTGCCACCGCGTGGTGCGCAGCGACGGCAATCTTTCCGGCTACCGCTGGGGCGTCGAGCGCAAGCGTCAGTTACTGGCGCGCGAACTCAACGATTGACGTCGACCACCACCCTGCCCCGCAGTTGCCCGGCAAGCAGTCTGGGCGCGGCCTCAAGTGCCTCGCGCAAACTGATTTCGTGACTGATCAGCTTTAGCAAGGAGAAATCCAGATCCCTGGCCAGTCGGTCCCAGGCCTCGATACGGCGCGCCTTGGGCTGAGTCACGCTGTTGATCCCCGCCAGCGTCACACCGCGCAGAATGAACGGCGCTACCGAGGCCGGAAAATCCATGCCCTGGGCCAGTCCGCACGCCGCGACCACACCTTCCGAGCGTGTGCTGGCGCAAGCATTCGCCAGCGTGTGACTACCGACCGAATCGACCACCGCCGCCCAGCGCTCCTTGGCCAACGGCTTGCCCGGCTCGGACAAGGTGGCCCGATCGATGATTTCTGCAGCGCCCAGTTGCTGCAGATATTCATGCTCGGACACCCGGCCCGTTGAGGCCACCACTCGGTATCCCAACGTGCTGAGCAAGGCAATCGCAAAGCTGCCGACCCCGCCATTGGCGCCGGTGACCAGCACTTCGCCTTGATCCGGTTTTACCCCATGACGCTCCAGCGCCAGAATGCACAGCATCGCCGTATAACCTGCCGTGCCAACGGCCATCGCTTGCGCCGGCGTAAAGGCCTTGGGCAGCGGAATAAGCCAGTCGCCATTGAGGCGGGCTTTCTGCGCCAGTCCGCCCCAGTGGTTTTCACCGACGCCCCAACCGTTGAGCAGCACCTGATCGCCGGCCTTGAAATCCGGGTGCGAACTGGACTCGACCGTTCCCGCCAGATCGATCCCCGGCACCATGGGAAACTTGCGCACCACCGGACTGCTGCCGGTGATCGCCAGCCCATCCTTGAAATTCAGGGTGCTGTACGCCACGTTCACGCTGACGTTGCCTTCGGGTAACTGTTGCTCATCGATTTGCTGCAGGTTGGCGCGATAACCGTTGTCGTCTTTGTCGATCAGAATGGCGTTGAACATGACGGCCTCTCGAAGATGATTTGAAAGAAAGCATGCCTTGAAATAGCACATCGCAACACATTGCCACACTCGACTTTGCGCTAACCGCTCAATCAGCCGGGTGAATCCATGGCGGGCGGCTATGCTTTTTCGACGGTTGTGTTTTTCCGGTTTCGCCTTGCAAACCGGCCTGTCGATGGAGCTGACGATGCTTTTCCTGCGCGCTTTACCCACGTTGCTGATGTTGTGTCTGCTGACGCTTGGCAATGCCTGGGCAGCCGCCCCGGCAGCAAAGCCGGATGCGGCGCCAAGCGAGCCGACCTGGCCGCAAGTGATCAGCAGCGGCAAGAGCAAGCTGACGGTGTATCAGCCGCAGCTCGACAACTGGGACGGCTACACGCTCAATGCCCGCGCGGCCGTCGAAGCCACGGCCGCCGACGGCAAATCCACCTATGGCATCGTCGAGTTCAGCGCTCACACTCTCGTAGACAAGGCCACTCGCTGGGTCGCGCTCAATCAGTACCAGATCCTCAAAGCCGAGTTTCCCGCCGATGCCAAACAGGCCGACACATGGCTCGCCATCCTGAAAAAAGATGCCGAGAGCCGCAAGAAAACCATCTCCCTCGATCAACTGGAAGCGGCAGTCGGCGTGCTGAACGCCGAACGGAAAGCCGACGGCGCACCACTGGAAAACACTCCGCCGACCATCATCAGCTCCGACCGCCCGGCAATCCTCGTGTATATCGACGGTGAGTCGGCTTATCGGCCAGTGGAAGGTACCGAGCTGCAACGGGTGATCAACACGCGCCCATTGCTGCTCAAGGATGCACAAGGCAAACACTACCTGCATGTATTCGACGGCTGGATGGTTGCAGATAAATTGAACGGCGATTACACGCGCCTTGCTGCGCCGCCGGCCAATCTGGAAAAAGCCAGACAGGCGGCGATCAACAGTCGCCAGGTGGACCTGCTCACCGGGCAAAGCGATCCGAAGGACAAGGTCCCCAGCCTTGCCAAGCCGCCACAGCCGAAAATCTTCATCGCCACTACGCCAACGGAACTGCTGGTCACCGACGGCGCCGCGCAATGGCAACCGATTCAGGGCACCAGCCTGTTGTACGTGAGCAACACCACCGGGCACATCTTCAAGGAAATCGGCGATCAGAACAGTTACGTGCTGATTTCCGGGCGCTGGTTTCGCGCCAGCGACATGAACGGACCATGGACCTTTGTCCCGGCAGACAAACTGCCGGCCGACTTTGCCAATATTCCTGACGACAGCGCGAAAGAGAACGTCAAGGCTTCGGTCGCCGGTACGTCACAGGCTCAGGAGGCTGCGATTGCCGCCACCATCCCGCAGACCTCGGCGATCAGGAAAAGCGCGGTGAAGATGACCACACCGCAATTTGACGGCGAGCCGCAGCTCAAAGCGATCAGCAATACGCCACTGCAATACGTGATCAACAGCGCCACGCCGATTATTCGTGTCGACAACGACAGTTGGTGGGCCGTGGAGAATGGCATCTGGTTCAGCGCCGCCTCAGTGAACGGCCCCTGGAGCGTGGCCACTTCAGTCCCAGCGGTGATTTATTCGATCCCGCCCGGTTCACCGATGCATTACCTCACCTACGTGAAGGTTTACGAGTCCAGTGGCGATACCGTGGTAGTCGGCTACACCCCAGGTTATCAAGGCTCGACGCTGGACCCGGCGACCGGCGTCGTGGTGTATGGCACCGGTTATCCGTACACGCCGTGGGTCGGCAGTGTCTGGTACGGGCCGCCGGTGACCTATGGTTTCGGCGTCGCGATCCGCTACACGCCGTGGACCGGCTGGACCTTCGGCTTCGGTTTCGGCTGGAGCTGGGGCGGCAGCACGAACGCGATGGGCTGGGGTTGGGGCGCGTATCCGTGGTGGGGAAATTACGGCTGGGGTTACGCATGGGGTCCGCGTCTGTACCCGGCGCCGCTGGCCTGGGGCGGCGCGGCCTACGGTTATCGCGGCGGTGCCGTGGCATGGGGCCCGGGTGGCTGGGCCGGGACCACCGGCAATCTTTATCATCAGTGGGGCGACCGCGCGACCGTCAGCCGTCACGGCGCCGGCTACAACGCCTGGACCGGCAATCGCTGGGCCGGTGAGGTCGGTGCCTCGTACAACTCGCGCACCGGTATTGCCGCCGCTGGCCAGCGTGGCGCGGTGCACAACGCCTATACCGGCAATTACGCCGGCGGACGCAGCGGCGTAGCGGCCGGACCGAACGGCGGCGCGATCGTTGGCGAACGGGTGACGGCCGGCAACGTCCGCACCGGAACTAAAGTCAGCGCCAATCGCGGCGCGGTCTACAACCCCAATACTGGCAACACCACGCAATACGGCGGCATTCACGGCCGCAACGGCGGCGCCGCCCGGGTCGGTGACAACGTTTATGCCGGGCGCGACGGCAACGTTTACAAGAAAACCGACAATGGCTGGCAGTCCGTGGCCGGCGGCGGCGGTGCCAACCGAACCCAACCCGCGAACAACAATGCGCAGCTACAAAATCTCAATCGCGAATCCGCCGCGCGCAATCTCGGCAACCAGCGCACGCACAACTACAACCGGTCTTCGCAAATGATGAACCGCTCGTTTGGCGGCGCTGGAGGTGGCGGACTGCATCGACGCTGAAAAACTGCATGTGATGTTCAGAATTTCAGACTGGCCCCACAGCCGGTTTTGCTGCTAAAACCGGTTGCCGTCCCTGCCCGTTTCATCGTTCGGAGAATTGCTATATGAGTCAGTGGCCAGACACCCGCATCCTTGATCTTCTCGGTATCGAACTGCCGATCATCCAAGGCCCGATGGCCGGCGCGACCAACTCTTCGATGGTGATTGCCGTGTGCAACGCTGGCGGCCTCGGTTCAATGCCGGCGGCGATGCTGAGCATCGAGCAACTGCGCGAAGAACTGAAAACCATCCGCCAGCACACCAGCAAGCCGTTCAACGTCAATTTCTTCTGCCATCAAGCACCGACGCCCGATGACCAGCGAGCCCGTGACTGGAAAAACCTCCTCGAACCCTACTACCGCGAACTGGGCGCCGATTTCGAGGCCCCGACGCCGGTGTCCAACCGTGCACCTTTCGATGAAGCCGCGTGCGCTGTGCTCGAAGAATTCCGGCCCGAGGTGGTGAGTTTTCATTTCGGTCTGCCGGAGAAAAACCTGCTCGATCGGGTCAAGGCCACCGGGGCGAAAATCCTCTCGTCTGCCACCACGGTCGAAGAAGCAATCTGGCTGGAGCAGCACGGCTGCGACGCGATCATCGCCATGGGTTATGAGGCGGGTGGGCATCGGGGGATGTTCCTCAGCGAGGATCTGAGCACGCAGGTCGGCACTTTCGCGCTGGTGCCGCAGGTGGTCGACGCGGTGAAAGTGCCGGTGATAGCGGCTGGCGCAATCAGCGATGCCCGGGGCGTTGCAGCAGCGTTCATGCTCGGCGCCTCGGCAGTGCAAGTCGGCACGGCGTACCTGTTTACCCCGGAAGCGAAAGTCAGCGCCTCGCATTACAAGGCTCTGCGGACTGCAAAAGACAGCGAGACCGCCATCACCAATATTTTCACCGGGCGTCCGGCACGGGGCATTGTCAATCGGGCGATGCGCGAACTCGGCCCGATGTCCGCGCAGGCGCCAGCCTTTCCGTTGGCCGGCGGTGCACTTATGCCACTGCGAGCCAAGGATGACGCGGACTTCGCCAATCTTTGGGCCGGTCAGGCGCTCACGCTGGGCAAGGACATCGGCAGCGCCGAACTCACCCGGCAACTCGCCGAAGGCGGATTGGCGAAACTCAATCGTCAATGAATTCATGCGGCGAGCGGATTTAATCCCTCGCCACCTGGCGGCGTCTCGCTATATATTTCTTTATATAGCGATAGCGCCCGTGTATCGGCGTTATCACAAACAGAGCACTAACCGCCGATCACGGAGCTTTCTACATGACCCTGGCTGCCACACGCGTTGCCCCTGCCTGCCTCGCTTCACTCCTCGCACTCTTCAGCATCGGCGCCGCGCAGGCTGACGAAGTGCAAGTGGCAGTTGCCGCCAATTTCACCGCGCCCATCCAGGCCATTGCTGCCGACTTCGAAAAAGACACTGGCCACAAACTGGTTGCTGCTTATGGCGCGACCGGGCAGTTCTACACCCAGATCAAGAACGGCGCGCCCTTCCAGGTGTTCCTCGCCGCTGACGACACGACTCCGGCAAAACTTGAACAGGAAGGCGAAACCGTCAAAGGTTCACGCTTCACCTACGCCATCGGCACGCTGGCGCTGTGGTCGGCGAAGGAAGGTTATGTGGACTCGAAAGGCGAGGTGCTGAAAACCAGCCAATACCAGCACCTGTCCATCGCCAATCCGAAAGCCGCGCCTTACGGCCTGGCCGCCACACAGGTGCTGGAGAAACTCCAACTGACCGACGCTACCAAAGCAAAAATCGTCGAAGGTCAGAACATCACTCAGGCTTATCAGTTCGTCTCCACCGGCAACGCCGAACTGGGCTTTGTCGCCCTGTCGCAAATCTACAAGGACGGCAAAGTCAGCAGCGGTTCGGCGTGGATAGTCCCGGCCACCCTGCATGATCCGATTAAACAGGATGCGGTGATCTTGAACAAAGGCAAGGACAGCGTCGCCGCCAAGGCCCTGGTGGATTATCTCAAGGGCCCGAAAGCCGCTGCGGTGATCAAGTCCTATGGATATCAACTGTAAATGTCATTGACCAGTGCCGATTTCGCCGCCATCTGGCTGACCCTGAAACTGGCGTCGCTGACCACCGTGATCCTGCTGGTAATTGGCACGCCGATCGCCTTATGGCTGTCGCGCACATCGTCATGGTTGCGCGGCCCGATTGGCGCCATCGTCGCCCTGCCGCTGGTGCTGCCGCCGACGGTGATCGGCTTTTATCTGTTGCTGGCGCTGGGGCCACACGGTTTTCTCGGTCAGTTCACCCAATGGCTGGGGCTGGGCACGCTGACGTTCAGTTTCACCGGGCTGGTGATCGGCTCGGTGATCTACTCCCTGCCGTTCGTGGTGCAGCCGTTGCAGAATGCCTTTTCGGCGATCGGCACTCGCCCGCTGGAAGTGGCCGCAACGTTGCGCGCCAATCCTTGGGACACGTTCTTCAGCGTGATCCTGCCACTGGCGCGTCCCGGCTTCATCACCGCAGCGATTCTCGGCTTCGCCCACACCGTCGGTGAATTCGGTGTGGTGCTGATGATCGGCGGCAACATTCCCGACAAGACCCGCGTGGTCTCGGTGCAGATCTACGACCACGTTGAAGCGCTGGAATATGCTCAGGCGCACTGGCTGTCCGGGGCGATGCTGGTGTTCTCGTTCCTGGTGTTGCTGGCGCTGTATTCCAGCCGCAAGACCCGCGCAGGCTGGAGCTGATCGATGATTGACGTACGTCTGAAACGCGCTTATTCCGGCTTCGAGCTGGATGTCGATCTGCAGGTGCCGGGCCGCAGCGTCACCGCACTGTTTGGTGATTCCGGCTCCGGCAAAACCACCTGCCTGCGCTGCATTGCCGGGCTGGAACGCGCAGAACAAGGATTCGTGCAGATCAACGGCGAGGTCTGGCAGGACAGCGCCAAGGGCATTTTCGTAGCGCCGCATAAACGGGCGCTCGGCTACGTGTTTCAGGAAGCCAGCCTGTTTCCGCACCTGTCGGTACTGGCCAATCTAGAGTTTGGCCGCAAACGCATTGCCAGGTCGCAACGCCGGGTCGACATGAACCAGGCCACCGAACTGCTCGGCATCGGCCATTTGCTCGAGCGTCATCCGCAGCATCTGTCCGGTGGCGAGCGGCAACGCGTCGGCATCGCCCGCGCTCTGCTGACCAGCCCGAAACTGCTGCTGATGGACGAACCACTGGCGGCTCTCGACAGCCGGCGCAAAAGCGAAATCCTGCCGTACCTGCAACGCCTGCATGACGAACTGGATATTCCGCTGCTGTACGTCAGCCATGCGCAGGATGAAGTCGCGCGGCTGGCCGATCATCTGGTGTTGCTCAGCGATGGCAAAGCCCTCGCCAGCGGCCCGATCGGCGAAACCCTCGCGCGTCTGGACCTGCCCTTGGCGATGGGCGATGACGCCGGGGTCATCATCGAAGGCCAGGTCAGCGCCTACGATGCCACCTATCAATTGCTCAGCCTGCAATTGCCGGCCACGGAAATGAACATTCGCGTCACCCATGCGCCGATGGCCGTGGGCCAGGCCTTGCGCTGCAAGGTGCACGCCCGCGACATCAGTCTGGCGCTGCACAACGATGCCGCCAGCAGCATTCTTAATCGTCTGCCGGTGACGGTGGTCAGTGAACAGGCGGCTGACAACAGTGCCCATGTGCTGATCCGACTGGACGCTGGAGGCACGCCGTTGCTGGCGCGGATCACGCGGTTTTCCAAGGATCAATTGAACGTGCATGCGGGCCAGCGGCTATGGGCGCAGATCAAGGCGGTGGCGGTGCTCGCGTAAATCATTCGGCACGACGGCCAGCGCCTGCGGTCAATCCTGTTACAGACTGCCGTATGACCGAAGGAAACCGCCATGCCCGATACCGTGCTGACAGATGCCCTGCCCGCCGATCTGCATTACGTCGATGACACTCAGCCTGGTATCACCCGGAAAAAACTGCGCGGCAAGTTCGTCTATTTCGAACCGTCGGGGCAGCGCATCACCGACCCGGACGAGATCAAACGCATCAACGCCCTCGCGGTGCCGCCGGCGTATACCGATGTGTGGATCTGCGCCGATCCCTGCGGGCATTTGCAAGCCACCGGCCGCGATGCGCGCGGGCGCAAGCAGTACCGTTACCACGCACGCTGGCGCGAAGTGCGCGACGCCGACAAATACTCGCGTCTGCGCGACTTCGGCCTGGCCCTGCCCAAACTGCGGCGCCAGCTTGAGGCGCTGCTCGATGCGCCGGGTTTCAGCCGTGACAAGGTCATGGCAACAGTGATCACCTTGCTCGACGCCACGCTGATCCGCGTCGGCAATACCCAATATGCTCGGGACAATCGCTCCTATGGCCTGACCACGTTGCGCAGCCGCCACGTCGAGGTCAACGGCAGCGCGATCCTGTTCCAGTTCCGTGGCAAGAGCGGCATCGAGCACCAGATCACGGTCAAGGATCGCCGCCTGGCGCGAATCATCAAGCGCTGTCTGGAAATTCCCGGGCAGAACCTTTTTCAGTACCTCGATGAACACGGCGAGCGGCACACCGTTACCTCTTCCGACGTCAACGCCTATCTGCAGAAACTGACCGGCGCTGCGTTCACCGCCAAGGATTACCGCACCTGGGCGGGCAGCGCCCTGGCCTTGTCGGTGTTGCGCGAGTTGCAGCATGAGTCGGAAACCGAAGCCAAGCGCCATGTGGTTGAAGCCGTGAAGAACGTCGCCAAACAGTTGGGCAACACCCCCGCGGTGTGCCGCAAGTGCTACATCCACCCCGCCGTGGTCGAGCATTTCATGCTCGGCGCCCTTGCCGAACTGCCCCGCCCACGGGTACGCAAAGGCTTGCGCGCCGAGGAAGTGGCTTTGGCGATGTTTCTCGAACGCATGTGCGAAGTAACCGAGGCGTCCTGAGTCGCACGTACCCCCTTGTAGGAGTGAGCCTGCTCGCGATAGCGGTCTGTCAGCTGATGAAGATGTCGACTGACACAC